>DATIMU010000056.1:0-3214 GCA_035475015.1 Acetobacteraceae bacterium | reverse complement strand
GTTCGTGTCGAGCTGCCGCAGGTGTTCGACGACACCCACGCCTACGTGCTGCAACTCTATGCCGAGGGGCTGATCGACGGATTGCGGGTCGATCACGTCGACGGCCTCGCGGACCCGCGGGCCTATTGCCGCAAGCTGCGCCGCCGGCTGGACACCGCCGCCACGTTTCGCCCGCGCGACCTGCCGCCCGACCCGGCGATCCTGGGGGTGGAAAAGATCCTCGCGCCGCACGAGCACATGCCGACCGACTGGCTGGCCGACGGCACCACCGGCTACGACTTCATGAACGATAGTGCAGCCGTGCTGCACGACCCCGCCGGCGAGGAGGGGCTCACCGCCCTCTGGACCACGCTCACCGGCCGGCCTGCCGCGTTCCTCGACGAGGCCCGGCCGGCGCGGCGGCAGATCGTGCGCGAGAGCCTGTTCAGCGAACTCTACAACACCGGCGCCGCCCTGCACCGCGTGGCGCGGCGCGATCTCGCGACCCGCGACTACACCCTCACCGCCATGCGCCGCGCATTGGAAGACCTGCTGGTGCATTTCCCCGTGTACCGCATCTACGCCGGCATGGGCGGCATCTCCGAGGTCGATGCCCGCGTGCTCGCCTGGGCGATGGCGGGGGCGCGGCGCACGGTGCGCACGGCAGACCGCCCGTTGCTGGAGCTCATCGGCGACCTGCTGAGCGGCTCGGGAATACGCGAGGTGCCGGCGGGCACGCGGCGCCAGGAGTGGTTGCGCGCGATGGTGCGCTTCCAGCAGCTCTCGGCACCCACGGCGGCGAAATCGGTCGAGGACACCGCGTTCTATCGCTACGGCCGGCTGCTCTCGCGCAACGAGGTCGGTTCCGAGCCGTCGCAGTTCGCCATCTCACCCGACGCCTTCCACGCCGCCAACGCCGACCGTCGGCGGCGCTTTCCGCGCGCCCTGCTCGCCACCGCGACGCACGACCACAAGCGCGGCGAGGACACCCGCGCGCGGCTCGCCGTGCTGAGCGAGATCCCCGACGAGTGGGAGGCCGCCGTCGCCCGCTGGATGCGTCTCAACGCGCCGCTGCGCCGCGAGGTCGATGGCATCATCTCCCCCGATCCGGCGGACGAGGTGATGCTGTATCAGACCCTGGTCTCCGCCTGGCCGCTCGACCTCTCGCCCGACGACCGCGATGGCGTGGCCGCATTTCGCGACCGGGTCGCCGGCTGGCAGGAGAAATCCGTCCGCGAGGCCAAGCGCCGGTCGGAATGGGCGGCCCCGAATGTCGCGTATGAAACGGCTTGCCGAGAATTCCTCGACCAGCTTCTCGACCCCGAGCGTGCCGCCCGCATGGCCCACGACATCGCCGCTTTCGCCGCCCGCATCGCCCCAGCGGGCGCCCTCAACGGGCTTGCCCAGACGGTCCTGCGCCTGACCAGCCCCGGCATCCCCGACCTCTATCAGGGGACCGAGTTCTGGGATTTCTCCCTGGTCGATCCCGACAATCGCCGGCCGGTGGATTTCGCGGCGCGGGAGCGCGCGCTGGAGGCGGAAGGATCACCCGCCGAGTTGCTGACACATTGGCGCGACGGGCGGGTGAAGCAGGCCATCATCGCCCGGGCGCTTGCCTACCGGCGCCGCGCGGCGGGGCTGTTCGTGAACGGCAGTTATTTGAAACTGCGGCTCGACGGAAAGTTGGGAGATCACGCAGTTGCGTTCGCCCGCGTCCATGAAGGGCGAGCTATGGTCACAGTTGCCACTCGCCTTGCCGCAAGGCTTGATGGACTGATCGAAGCACCGCTCGTTACCCGTTCCAGTTGGCAGGGAACCGCCGTCATTCTACCGCGTAATCTCACGGGCCGGCGTATCACGGACATTCTGGGCGGACCGGGTTTCGCGGGGAACTCGGGGCGCTTGGCGCTAGCCGATGTGCTGGGAGAGCTCCCCGTCGCGCTCTTGGAGATGCAATGAACCGGCTGGTCGTCGTCTCGAACCGGGTTCCCTCACCTTCCGCACCGGGCAGTCAGGCAGGCGGCCTCGCCGTCGCCCTCGACGGGCTGATGGCCAAGCGGGGCGGCGTGTGGTTCGGCTGGAGCGGCCGGATCTCGCCGGACGCCGCCGGCGCGCCCCTCGCCGTCGAGCAGGCGGACAAGGTTTCGTTCGTCACGGTCGACCTCACCCAGGAGGAGCACGATCGCTATTACAGCAATTTCTCCAATGGGTTGCTGTGGCCTTTGCTGCACACCCTGCCGGAGCTGATGGCGTTCGACCGGCGCGACGCGCAGGCCTATCGCGAGGTCAACCAGCGGATGGCCGATGCCCTGCAGCCCCTGCTGCGGCCAGACGATCTGATCTGGGTGCACGACTACCATCTGATGTCGATGCCGGCGATGCTGCGGGCGCGCGGCGTGCGCAGCCCGATCGGCTTTTTCCTGCACGTCCCCTTCCCCGGCACCGATCTGCTGGCCAACGTCCCGGATGCCGCCTCGCTGATCCGCGACCTGCTGGCCGCCGATCTGCTGGGGTTCCAGACCGAGGGCGACGTCGAGAATTTCGCCGCCGCCGCGCAATCCCTGGCCGGCGCGCTCGCCTACGCGGACGGGTGGCTGCAAGTGCCGGGGCGCCGGGTCCGGCTCGGCGTGTTCCCGGTGGAGATCGAGCCCCACGAGTTTGCCGCGACGGCTGCCGAGGCGTGGCGCGCGCAGCCGACCGAGCGATTGCGCCGCAGCCTGCACGGGCAGCGGCTGATCCTTGGGGTGGACCGGCTCGATCCGACCAAGGGCCTGTTGCAGCGGCTCGCCGGGTATCGCCGGCTGCTGGAAACCCGGCCGGAATGGTGCCGTCACATCACCCTGCTGCAGATCGCCGCCGTATCGCGCAAGGAAGTCACGCCGTATCGCGCGCTGCGCACGGCGCTCGACCGCGAGGGCGGCAGCATCAACAGCGGGTTCGGCGACCCGGACTGGACGCCGTTGCGCATCGTCGCCCGTGCCGGCGCGCGTAGCACGATGGCCGGCTACATGCGGGAAGCCCGCGTGGGCATGGTCACGCCGCTGCGCGACGGCATGAACCTGGTCGCCAAGGAGTACGTCGCGGCCCAGGACCCGTGGAACCCCGGCGTCCTCGTGCTCTCCCGCTTCGCCGGGGCGGCGCGACAGCTCGACGCGGCGCTGCTGGTGAACCCGCATGATTCCGACGACGTGGCCGACTCGCTCGACGCGGCGCTACGGATGAACCTCGACGAGCG
>DATIMU010000055.1:0-6640 GCA_035475015.1 Acetobacteraceae bacterium | reverse complement strand
CCGACAGCAGCGCGCACATCGTGGTCATCATAATGGGGCGGAAACGCAGCAAACAAGCCTGGTAGATCGCCTGGTGCGGCTCCATGCCCCCTTCGCGCTCGGCCTGCAGCGCGAAGTCGATCATCATGATGGCATTCTTCTTCACGATGCCGATCAGCAGCACGATGCCGATCACGTCGAGATCGGCGCCCGCGACCATCAGTGCGAGCAATGCGCCGACGCCGGCCGAGGGCAGGGTGGAGAGGATCGTCACCGGGTGGACGAAGCTCTCGTACAGCACGCCGAGCACGATGTACATCGTGGCGATCGCGGCGAGCACGAGACACAGCTCGTTGCTGAGCGAGGACTGGAAGGCGAGCGCCGCGCCCTGGAAGCTGGTGACGAAGCTGCCCGGCAGGCCGATCTCCTTCTCGGCCTGCTGGATGTCGCTGACCGCGGCGCCGAGCGAGCCGCTCGGGGCGAGATTGAACGAGATCGTGGTGGCGGGAAACTGGCCGAGATGGCTGATCTGCAGCGGGGATTTCCGCTGCGTGACCTTCACGATCGCCGAGAGCGGCACCTGTCCCGATCCGGATAGCGCCGGGCCGCCGGCCGCACTCGTCGTCGCTGCCGTCGACGAAGGCAGATGGCGCTTGCGGTGTCGCTGCGGTCGTCGCGCGGCTTGAGGTCGATGAGGAACCGCCCGCTGTTCAGCGCGGTATTGGTGCCGTCGACGCCGATGAAGGAGGACAGGCTGGCAACGTCCGGGTCTTTCAGGATCGCCGCGGCGAGCGCCTGCTGATGCTCCGTCGCCGCCGCGTAGGAGATGGTCTGCGACGCCTGGGAGATGCCCTGGATCAGCCCGGTGTCCTGCACCGGGAAGAACCCCTTGGGGATCACCGCGTAGAGCACGACGGTCAGCACCAGCGTGGCGACGGCGACCAGCAGGGTGATCGCCTGACGGTCCAGCACCCAGTCGAGTGCGACGCCGTAGCGCGCGATCACCCAGTCGAAGAAGCGACCCATCACCCGCTCGAAGCCGCCGGTCTCCTCGGGCTTCTTCTGGCGCAGCAGCCGGGCGCACATCATCGGCACCAGGGTCAGCGAGACCACGGCGGAGATCACGACGGTCACCGCGAGGGTGATGGCGAATTCGTGGAACAGGCGCCCGACCACCTCGCCCATGAACAGCAGCGGGATCAGCACCGCGAGCAGCGACACGGTGAGCGAGATGATGGTGAGGCCGATCTGCTCGGAGCCCTTGAGCGCAGCCTGGAGTGGGCTCTCGCCCATCTCCACGTAGCGCGCGATGTTCTCGATCATGACGATGGCGTCGTCGACCACGAAGCCGGTGGCGATGGTGAGCGCCATCAACGAAAGGTTGTCGATCGAGAAGCCCAGAGATACATCGCGGCAAGGTGCCGACCAGCGAGAGCGGCACCGACAGGCTCGGGATGAATGGTCGCCGGCACGTTGCGCAGGAACAGGAAGATCACCATCACGACGAGCACGACGGCGAGGCCGAGCTCGAACTCGACGTCCGAGACGGAGGCGCGGATCGTTGCCGTGCGATCGGTGAGCGGTGTCACGACAAGGGCGGCGGGCAGCGCGGTCTGCAACTCCGGCAGCAGCGCCTTGATGCTGTCCACGGTGGCGATCACGTTGGCGCCCGGCTGGCGCTGCACGTTGAGGATCACCGCCGGCGTGGTGTTCATCCAGCCGCGGAGCTTGTCGTTCTCCGCGCCATCGATCACGGACGCGACGTCCGACAGGCGCACCGGGCGACCGTTCTTGTAGGCGATGACGGCGTCGCGGTAGTCCGCCGGGCTTTGCAGCTGGTCGTTGGCGTTGATCGTGGAGGCGCGCGTCGGCCCGTCGAAATTGCCCTTCGGCGTGTTGACGTTGATGTTGCCGATGGTGGTGCGCAGATCGTCGATGTTGAGCCTGTACGCGGCGAGGGCGCGGATGTTGGCCTGCACCCGGACCGCCGGCCGCTGACCGCCGCTGATGCTGACGAGGCCCACGCCGGGAAGCTGCGAGATCTTCATCGCGAGCCGCGTGTCGGCGAGGTTCTCGACCTCCGTGAGCGGCAGGGTTTTCGAGGTGATCGCCAAGGTCAGCACCGGCGCGTCCGCCGGGTTGACCTTGGCGTAGATCGGCGGCGCCGGCAGGTCGGCGGGCAGCAGGTTGCCCGCCGCGTTGATCGCCGCCTGTACCTCCTGCTCGGCGATGTCGAGGCTGAGGTCGCCCTTCTTGACCATCTGGCCTTCGCGGAACCCGACATCGACCAGGGTGCCGTTGATCTGCGTCTGCACCGTGACGGTGGCGAGCGGCGTGACGGTGCCGAGCCCGTTCAGCACGATCGGCAGGTCCCCCGCGTCACCGGCGCCTCTCCCACCGCCTGCGGCGGCTCCGCGCGCGGCCCGCGCTGAACCTGCGACCAGGACCGCCACCAGAACGCGATCCCGATGCCGATCAACAGGAGCAGGAGAGCGAGCAGCCAGCGGTTGCGCCGCGTGCCGGCTCGACCTTCCGCTCTCGGGGCAGCACCTCCGACTTGGCGACCCGGTCATCCATCGGTTGGGCTATTCAACGGCTGGCGGCCGGCTGGTCGGTTGGCTCATGCGCGAATTACGGGAAGCCGGCCCAATTCCCACGGGCCGTCACGGTGTTGTGAGTCGCTTTCGCGGGCCTGACGTCGCGGCATGCCCGAGATGGCGGAAGTCATTCCGCCATCTCGGGCCGGGAAGGCTACGTGGCGGCCCCGATCTCGTCGGCGACCTCGATGATCTCGCGGGTGCGCGTGACCTTGGGGAAGGCGCGGTCGAACTCGGCGATCAGGGCGCGGGTCGCGTCGGAGGCCTGGGCGCGCTGCACCGCCGCGACGTCGGGAAATTCGTAGAAGGCGACATGCGCCGACGGGTCGTTGCGGCTCCAGCCGCGCCAGCCGCGCTTGATGCCGAAATCCCGCACCGCGTCGGGCAGGTGCTCGGCGGAATACCAGCGGTCGAAGGCCGCCCGCGAGGCCTCGTCGGCCACCACGGAGCGGACCATCAGGTACGCCTTCGCCATTACTTTTTCCTCCCTCATGCCCCCGTCGGGGAGAGCGCATGGTGGACCGCCGCCAGCCAGATGACCACCGCCTCGGCGCCGGGGTCGACATGGCCGAGGGCGCGGTCGCCGAGATAGCTCGACCGGCCGCGACGGGGCGCCATCGTGGCGGTGCGCGCCGCTCCCTCGCGCGCCGCATCGACCGCCCTGTCCAGCGCCTCGCGCCACGGTCCGCCGGCGCGCAACGCCGATTGCAGGGCTTCGGCGGCTGGCACCAGCGCGTCGAGCATGGTCCGGTCGCCCGGCCGCGCGCCGCCGAGCGCCATCACGCCCTCGCAGCCGGCGATCAGGGCGGTTGCCCAGGCGAGGGCGTCCGGCGTCGGCCCGGCGCCCGCGAGCGAGCCGGCGGCGCGCAGCAAGAACATCGCGTAGAGCGGGCCAGAGGTGCCGGCAACCGAGCGTCGCAGGCTCAGCGACAGGCGGCGGAGTGCCGCCGCCGGGTCCGCCTCCAGGGCGGGGAGCTCGCGCAGGATCGCCGCCGCCCCGCGCGCGAGGCTGATGCCGAGATCGCCGTCACCGACTTCGCGGTCCATCGTGGTGAGGCGTGGCTCCGCCTGTCGCAGCGCCTCCGCGACCGCGCCCAGCACCCGTACCAGCCGCTCGTTGGCCGTGCGACCGGCATCCTGGCGCGGCGCGGTAACGCCGGCTACGGGCCGCCTCGGCCGCGCCGCGATCGCCGGGCCGCTGCCGCGCACCCAGGCCGGCGCGCTGGCCGGCGCGTCCAGCCGGGCCAGGCGTTCATCGTCGAGCCGCAGCAGCGAGATCGAGCAGCCGGCCATCTCCAGCGCGGTGAGGAAGCTGCCGCACCAGGCGCGCTCCACCGTCACACCGCGCTCGGCGAGCAGGGCGACGGCGCGGCGCGCGACGATGGCGAGTTCCATTGTGGGGGTGCCGCCGAGATTGTTCACCAGCAGCGCGACGCGCTCGCCGCGCGCGATGCCGCGATCGTCGAGGATGCGGGTCACGAGTTCGGTGACCAGCGCGTCGGCGGGCTCGATCCGGGTGCGGCGCACGCCGGGTTCGCCGTGGATGCCGAGGCCGAGCTCGATCTCGTCCGGCCCCAGCGAAAAGCCCGGCTCGCCGGCGGCCGGGACGGTGCAGGGCGAGAGGGCGACGCCCATCGTGCCGAGCGAGGCGATCGCCGCCTCGGCCTCACGCTTCACCGCGTCGAGCGGCAGGCCGGCCGCCGCTGCCGCACCCGCGATCTTGTGGATCAGCACGGTGCCCGCGATGCCGCGCCGCCCGGCGGTGATATCGCCAGTGGGGAGTGCGACGTCGTCGTCGACGATCACCATGTCGGCGGGGATGCCGTCGGCGCGGGCGATCTCGGCGGCGAGGCCGAAATTCAGCCGGTCGCCGGTGTAGTTCTTGACGATCAGCAGCACGCCCGCCGGACCCGCGACGGCACGGATCGCGGCGAGCACCGCGTCGGTGCTGGGCGAGGTGAACACGTCGCCCGAGACGGCCGCGCTGAGCAGGCCAGGGCCGACATAGCCGGCATGGGCCGGCTCGTGCCCGGCGCCGCCGCCGGCGATCAGGGCGACCTGGGCGCCCTGGCCCGCGTCGGCGCGGACGACGACGTTCTCGGTGTCGAGCAGGGCGAGGCCGGGGTGGAGGGCGACGAGGCCATCCAGCATCTCGGGGACCACATCGGCCGGGTCGTTGATGAGTTTTTTCACGGGCGCTCCCTCGCGTGCGGGACCCCTCCCCCAGCCCCCTCCCACAAGGGGAGGGGGCTTTCTGCTCCCTCTCCCCTTGCGGGAGGGGGCCGGGGTGAGGGGTCTTAGGCCCGCCTTAGCAGAAACAGCGCCTGCTCGCCGAACAGGTTGGCGAGCCTTGGAAAGCGCCGCCACGGGGCGCGGCGGCCGGCGTCGTCGGCGGCGAGCCAGCGTTCCACGACGTAGCCCTCGCGCGTGCACAGGTCGAAGAAGTCGCGCACGGTGCAGGGGTGGATGTTCGGCGTCTCGTACCAGGCGCGGTCCCAGGTCGCGGTCATCGGCATCCGCCCGGTGCGCAGCAACTGCCAGCGCACCAGCCAATGGCCGAAATTGGGAAAGCTCACCACCGCGCGGGTGCCGATGCGCAGCATCTGGCGCAGCACCTCGCGCGGCCGCTCGACCGCCTGCAGGGTGCGCGACAGCACCACGTAATCGAACGCCGCGTCCGGGTAGTGCGCGAGATCGTTGTCGGCGTCGCCGTGCATCACCGGCATTCCGTGCGCCACCGCCCGCGTCACCTCCGTCATGTCGATCTCGATGCCGCGCGCGTCGCAGCCCTTGGTGCGGAACAGATGCTCGATCAGCATCCCGTCGCCGCAGCCGATGTCGAGCACGCGGGAGCGCGGCTCGATCATCCCCGCGATGAGCGCGAGATCAAGCCGCATGTTCTTGGCGACGTAGCGAACCGGGTCGTGCTTGCTCATTCGCCGAGCCCGGCGTGCTCGGCGCAGCCCGACAGGAAGCCGGCCAAGGTGCGGTGGAAGTCCGGCTCGTCGAGCAGGAAGGCGTCGTGGCCCTTGTCGGTGGCGATCTCGACGAAGCTCACATTGGCCGCGACGCCGTTGAGCGCCCGCGCCACCGCGCGGCTTTCCTCGGTGGGGAACAGCCAGTCGGAGCTGAACGAGACGATGCAGAACCGCGTGCGGGTGCCCCGGAAGGCGGCGGCGAGGTCGCCCTCGTGCTCGGCGGCGATGTCGAAATAGTCCATCGCGCGGGTGATCGTGAGGTAGGAGTTGGCATCGAAGCGGTGGACGAACGTGCTGCCCTGGTGGCGCAGGTAACTCTCCACCTCGAACATGTCGCCGAACAGGCCGATCGCCTCCTCGGCCGCCTTGGGAGCGGCTTGGATGCGGCGGCCGAACTTGCGGGTGAGCGCCTGCTCGCTGAGATAGGTGATATGCGCGCACATCCGCGCCACCGCCAGCCCGCGCGCCGGGATGCGTCCCGTGCGCCAATACTGGCCGCCCTGCCAGTCCGGGTCGGCGAAGATCGCCTGCCGGCCGACCTCGTGGAAGGCGATGTTCTGCGCCGAATGGTAGGAGGCGGCGGCGACCGGCACGGCGGCGAACACCGCCTCGGGGTAGGTCGCGGCCCATTCCAGCACCTGCATCCCGCCCATCGAGCCGCCGATCACCGCGAATAGCCGGGCGATGCCGAGGTGCTCGGTCAGCCGCTTCTGCGCGCGGACCATGTCGCGGATCGTCACCGGCGGGAAATCGGTCCCCCAAGGCTCGCCGGATGGCTCTCGTGGACTGCGCGGGCCGGTGCTGCCCATGCAGCCGCCGAGCACGTTGGCGCAAATGACAAAAAAGCGGTCGGTGTCCACCGGCAGGCCGGGGCCGACCACGCTGTCCCACCAGCCTGGCTTGCCGGTGACGGGGCTGGGTTCGGCGACATACTGGTCGAGGGTCAGGGCGTGGCAGATCAGGATCTCGTTGGTCCGCACCGCGTTGAGGGTGCCGTAGGTGCGGTAGGCGACCGTCAGTTCGGGCAGCATCGCGCCGCAATCCAGCGCCAGCCCCTCGGGGAAGGTGACGTGGCTGTGGTCGATC
>DATIMU010000054.1:0-1732 GCA_035475015.1 Acetobacteraceae bacterium | reverse complement strand
CCGCCATGAAGCGCCACTTCGCTGCCGTGCGGCACGCCAAGCCGCCGGCCAGCCGCAAGGAGTCGAGCGAACTCTACGTGGTCGCGACCGGCTTTCGCATCCCAGACTGACGCATCGCGCGGGCGCGCCTTGCTTGCGTGGCGCGGCGACGGCGCCTATTTGGAGCCGTCAAGGTCCGGGGTCGACGGCAGGTCGGGTCCCACCACACAAAGGTCCCCGCTCATGGCCCCTGACATGCACCCCGAAGCCCCAGATTCCACCCTCGGCAACGGGCGCCTTTCATCCCGCGTCGAGGAGGCCCTGGCCTTCGATGACGTGCTGGTGGTGCCCGCCTATTCCCAGGTGGTGCCCTCCGAGACCGACGCCCGCACCAAGCTCACCCGCACCATCAGCCTCAACATTCCCCTCATCTCCGCCGCGATGGATACCGTGACCGAGAGCGCCATGGCCATCGCGATGGCGCAGAACGGCGGCATGGGGGTGATCCACAAGAACCTCGACGTCGCCGAGCAGGCGGCACAGGTCCGCCAGGTCAAGAAGTTCGAGTCCGGGATGGTGGTCAACCCCGTCACCATCCACCCCGACCAGACCCTCGCCGACGCCCGCGAGCTGATGAACACCTACCGCATCAGCGGCATCCCGGTGGTCGAGAGCGGCACCGGCCGGCTGGTCGGCATCCTGACGCATCGCGACGTGCGCTTCGCCACCGACCCGACCCTGCGGGTCTACGAATTGATGACCCGCGAAAACCTCGTCACCGTCCCCGGCGACGTCGGGCCGGAGGAAGCGCGGCGCCTTCTGCATCGTCACCGCATCGAGAAGCTGCTGGTGGTGGACGACGCCTTCCGCTGCGTCGGGCTCATCACCGTCAAGGACATGGACAAGGCGCAGGCCCATCCGCTCGCCAACAAGGACGAGCTCGGCCGCCTGCGCGTCGCCGCCGCCACGGGGGTCGGCGAGGACGGCCACGCCCGCGCCGAGGCGCTGATCGCCGCCGCTGTCGATGTCGTCGTGGTGGACACCGCGCACGGCCACTCGGCCGGCGTTATGGAGGCGGTGGCGTGGATCAAGAAGCTGTCCAACGCCGTGCAGGTGATCGCCGGCAACGTCGCGACCCCCGAGGGCGCGCGGGCGCTGATCGAGGCGGGTGCCGACGCAGTGAAGATCGGCATCGGCCCGGGCAGCATTTGCACGACGCGCGTGGTCGCCGGCGTCGGCGTGCCGCAGTTTTCCGCCGTCATGGAAACCGCCGCGATGTGTCATCAGCACGGCGTGCCGGCCATTGCCGATGGCGGAATGCGGACCAGCGGCGACATCGTCAAGGCGATCGCGGCGGGAGCCGACTGCGTGATGATCGGCAGCCTGCTCGCCGGCACCGACGAGGCGCCGGGCGAGGTGTTTCTCTATCAGGGCCGCTCGTACAAATCCTATCGCGGCATGGGCAGCCTTGGCGCGATGGCGCGGGGCTCGGCGGATCGCTACTTCCAGCAGGACATCAAGGACCAGCTCAAGCTGGTGCCGGAAGGCATCGAGGGTCGCGTTGGCTACAAGGGGCCGGTACAAGCCGTGGTGCATCAGCTGGTCGGCGGCTTGCGCGCGGGGATGGGCTACACCGGCAGCTCGACGCTCGCCGAGATGCAACGCAACACGCGCTTCCGCCGCATCACCGGCGCCGGCCTGCGCGAAAGCCACGTGCACGACGTGGCGATCACGCGCGAGGCGCCGAACTATC
>DATIMU010000053.1:0-6060 GCA_035475015.1 Acetobacteraceae bacterium | reverse complement strand
GAATGCGCCAAACCGTAAGATCGGACGTGTAGCCTCGGCAGGAACCATGGCGAAGAAGCTTGGTGACCTCTACTGTCGCGATAAACCGCACAGCGCTCCTTAATGGACCCCACCATCCTTCTCGTCCTGTTGCAGGACGGCATCGTCAACGGCGCGATCTATGCGCTGCTGGCGCTGTCACTCGTGCTAGTGTTCGCCGTGACCCGCGTGGTGTTCATCCCGCAAGGCGAGTTCGTCGCGTATGGCGCGCTGACCTACGCGACGCTGGGCGCGGGGCGGGTGCCAAGCAGCGTTTTTCTGCTGTCGGCGCTGGGCGTCGCGGCGTGTGGATATGGATTCTGGGCCGAGCGGCGCACGCTGGACTTGGGAACCGCGCTGCGCCTGCTGGGCGAGACCATCCTGTTGCCCGCGCTCGTGCTGGCGCTGACGCTGTGGCTGGCGCCACGTCGGCCGGGCATCGCGGCGGACGCGCTGCTGGCGCTGCTGATCGTCGCGCCGATGGCGCCGTACCTATACCGCATCGCCTTCCAGCCGCTCGCCGAGGCGTCGGTGCTGGTGCTGCTGATCGCGGCGGTCGGCGTGCATCTCGCGATGGTCGGGCTGGGCCTGGTGTTCTTCGGGCCGGAGGGGTCGCGCGGCGATGCGTTCTCCGGCGCGACCTACACGCTCGGTGCGCTGACGGTGCCGGGCCAGGCGCTGTGGATCGTCGGCGCGACGTTGCTCATCATGGCGGCGCTGGCGCTGTTCTTCCGGCTGACGTTGCACGGCAAGGCGCTGCGCGCGACGGCGGTGAACCGGCTCGGCGCGCGGCTGGTCGGCATTCCGACGGCGCAATCGGGGCGGCTGGCGTTCACGCTCGCGGGCTGCATCGGCGCGCTGTCGGGCGTGCTGATCGCGCCGCTCACCACGATCTACTACGACAGCGGCTTTCTCATCGGGCTGAAAGGATTTGTCGCGGCGATCGTCGGCGGGCTGGTGAGCTACCCGGCGGCGTTGGTCGCGGCGCTGGCGGTGGGCCTCGGAGAGTCGTTCTCGTCGTTCTATGCGAGCGCGTTCAAGGAGGTGATCGTGTTCGGCGCGATCGTGCCGGTGCTGCTGGCGCGTTCGCTGTTATCCGCACCGGAGGCGGAGGAGGAGTGAGCCGGCGCCAACCGCTCTGGCTCGCGGTGCCCGCGCTGTTCCTGTGCGTGCCGTTCGTGCCCGGCGTGCCGCTGTTCTGGGTCAACCTGCTCGATACCATCGGCATCGCTTCGATCGTCGCATTGGGGTTGGTGGTGCTCACCGGCGTCGCGGGGATGACCTCGTTCGGGCAGGCGAGCTTCATGGGGTTTGGCGCCTACGCCTCCGCCTTGCTGACGCAGGCCGGGTTCTCGCCGTGGCTGGGATTGCCGGCGGCGATCGTCGCGAGCCTCGCGGCGGCGCTGGTGATCGGTGCGGCGACGTTGCGACTGTCGGGGCATTACCTCGCCCTGGCGACGATCTCGTGGAGCGTCAGCCTGTTCTACCTGTTCGGCAATCTCGATTTCACCGGACGCTATGACGGCATCAACGGATTGCCGCCGCTGACCCTGTTCGGGATCGGCCTCGGCGACAGCCGGCGCTTTTTTCTCCTGGTGTGGATCTGCGTGGCGCTGGCGATGCTGGGGACGCGCAATCTGCTCGACAGCCGCGTCGGGCGGTCGGTGCGCGCGCTGCGCGGCGGCGCGGTCGCGGCGGCGTCATTCGGCGTGCGGACCACCGAGGCGCGGATGCTCGCGTTTCTCCACGCGGCGATGCTGGCCGGTCTCGCGGGCTGGCTGTATGCGAATTTCCAGCGCGCGGTGAACCCGACGCCGTTCGGGCTCGACGCCAGCATCGAGTATCTGCTGATGGCGGTGATCGGTGGCGCGGCGCATATCCCGGGCGCGCTGCTCGGCGCGGCCGTGGTGACGATCCTCAATGACCGCCTGCAGAGCCTGCTGCCGCCGCTGCTCGGCGCACAAGGCAATTTCGAGACCATCGTGTTCGGCGCGCTGCTGGTGCTGATGCTGCAGCTAGCGCCCGAGGGGCTGTGGCCGCGCCTCGTGCGCCTGCGCCCGACCCGCCGCGCGATCGCCGAGGCGCCGGAGTTGCCCCGCCGCGCGATGCCCGAGCGCGGCGAAATCCTGCTCGACGCGCGCGGTCTGCGGAAGAATTTCGGCGGCTTGGTCGCGGTGAACGATGTCTCGTTCGCGCTTGCCGCCGGTGAGATCGTCGGGCTGATCGGGCCGAACGGCGCGGGCAAGAGCACGACCTTCAATCTGCTGACCGGCATCGACCGCGCCAGCGCTGGCCATGTCGCGTTTCGCGGCGCGACGTTGCGCGCCACCGCGCAAGCCGTCGCGCGCGCCGGCATCGCGCGCAGCTTCCAGCACGTTCGGTTGGTGGCGACGATGCCGGTCATCGAGAACGTCGCGATCGGCGCGCATCTGCGTGGGCGCGCGGGGGCGCTGGGCGCGCTGCTGCGGCTCGATCGTGCCGAGGAGGCTCGCCTGTTCGCCGAGGCGGCACGCCAGCTCGCGCGCGTCGGGCTCTCGGAGCACGCCGACCGGGCGGCTGGTAGCCTGGCACTCGGGCAGCAGCGGGTGGTAGAAATCGCCCGTGCGCTGTGTCTCGATCCGGTGCTGCTGCTGCTCGACGAGCCCGCCGCCGGATTGCGCCACGCCGAGAAGCAGGCCCTCGCCGCGCTGTTGCGCCGGCTGCGCGACGAGGGCGTCACGATCCTGCTGGTCGAGCACGACATGGACTTCGTGATGACCTTGGCCGACCGGCTGGTGGTGATGGATTTCGGCACCAAGCTGGCGGAAGGCCCGCCGGTGCAAGTGCGCGCCGACCCGGTGGTGATCGAAGCGTATCTCGGCAGCGTCGCTTGAAAGCGGGGGAATTGCCATGATTGCCCCTTCATCGTCATCGCCGGGCCTGACCCGGCGATCGCGTGCGGCTGGCGCACAGCCGCACTGCGTGCAGCAGCTTTCGCGCGACAGCAGATGGCCGGGTCAAGCCCGGCCATGACGGATCATCCACAACCGACCGCGGTGCTGGCGGTGGAAGAATTGTCGGCGGCGTATCGCGGCGTCGTTGCCGTCGACGCGGTCGGCCTCAGCGTCCCGGCGGGGCGCATCGTCACGGTGATCGGGCCGAACGGCGCGGGCAAGACGACGTTGCTGAACGCGATCATGGGCGTACTGCCGGCACACGGCAGCGTGCGCTTCATGGGCGAGGCGATCGGCCGGCTCGCGGTCGAGGCGCGGGTGCGGCGCGGCATCAGCCTGGTGCCCGAGACACGCGAATTGTTTTCTACCCTCGGCGTCGAGGACAATTTGCGGCTCGGCTTCTGGCGACTTCGCAACAGCGGCGGGGCGGCGATGCGGCGGGCGCTCGACGAGGTGTACGCGCTGTTCCCGCGCCTGCGGGAGCGCCGCGCGCAGGCGGCTGGCACGCTGTCGGGCGGCGAGCGGCAGATGCTGGCGATGGGCCGCGCCCAGATGGCGCGCCCCTCGCTGCTGATGCTCGACGAGCCGAGCCTTGGCCTGGCCCCGCTGATCGTGCGCGACATCTTCCGCGCCATCGCCGGCCTGCGCGACAGCGGCGTCGCGATCCTGCTGGTCGAGCAGAACGCGCGTGCGGCGCTCCAGGTGGCAGAATACGGCTACGTGCTGGAGACCGGCCGGATCGCGCTCGAGGGGGCGAGCGCGGACCTGGCCGCCGATCCGCGCATGATCGAGACGTATCTCGGGGCCGGCTGACGGGGAGCGCGCGTCGCGGTCAGTGACGCGACGCGCGCTCGCCGTCGTGGCCCGGCCCGGTCTCGCCGCCCGGCAGCGGCGTCCGGGCCGCGTCGGCGGGCAGCCAGATGCAGAACAGCTTGCCGGTCTCGGCGTCCGTCACCCAACGGTAGACGAAGCGCGCCGGCGGCCGGGTCAGGCCGATGCGGGCCAGGACGCGGACGCGCAGCAGGCCAATCGCGATCAGGATGTGCATCTCCCTCGCCCCCGATCATTTCCGGAGGCGAGGGAACTCCATCGTATTCGCCGGCGCAGTGAGCCGGGTCACATGAGGCTCAGGCGATGCCGCGTTCCTCCACAATGGTGGTGTCGATGAGATCTTCCGGCTGATAGAGCCAGCGCGAGAGCAGCCCGGCGACCGCGGCGCCGAGCAGCGGCACGACCCAGAACATCCAAAGCTGGCTGATGTACTCGCCGCCCGCGAACAGCGCCGGCCCGGTGCTGCGCGCCGGATTGACCGAGGTGTTGGTGACGGGGATCGTCACGAGGTGGATCAGGGTCAGCGCCAGCCCGATCGGGATGCCGGCGAAGCCGACGGCGGCGCCCTTCGAGGTGGTGCCGATGATGATGAACAGAAAGAAGAACGTCATCACGAATTCGATCACCACGCCGGAGGTGAGGTTGTACTTGCCCGGGCTGAGGTCGCCGTAGCCGTTGGAGGCGAAGCCGCCCGGCACCCAGTCCGGCTTGCCGGAAGCGATCAGCCAGAGCACCGCGGCGGCGCAGATCGCGCCGATCACCTGGGCGATGATGTAGGGGATCACATGCTTGCTGGCGCAGCGCCCGGCGGCCCACAGGCCGAAGGTGACGGCGGGGTTGAAATGGCCGCCGGAGATGTGGCCGACCGCGTAGGCCATCGTCAGCACGGTAAGCCCGAAAGCGAAGGCCACGCCGAGGAAACCGATCCCGAGTGCCGGGAACGCGGCGGCCAGCACCGCGGCGCCGCAGCCGCCGAACACCAGCCAGAAAGTGCCGAAGAACTCCGCTCCGACTCGCCGAGACATGTCCATGAGTGCCACTCCCGTTCTGGTAGCAGGACAGTCTCGGCAGATTGTGGCGGAACGGACAAGCCATGATTTGGCGAATTCGTCCTTTTTGGCGAACCGGGAGCGGCGGCGGGCCGTTGCGGCCGGAGCCCACTCACCTTGGAACGCGAGCGCCCCGATGCAGACAGAAACCGACCGCCCCGCCGCGCACGCCCTGCCCCACGGACCGCTCGGGCCGAATGCCGCGCATCTCTGCATCGACATGCAGACGGTGTTCGCCGAGCGCACCGACTGGCACCTGCCCTGGCTCGAGCGCGTGCTGCCGGCGGTGCTGCGCGTCGCCCGCGCACGCCCGGAGCGGACGATATTCACCCGTTTCGTCCCGCCCGAGCGGCCGGAGGAGATGCCCGGCGCTTGGCGGCGCTACTACCGCCGCTGGCGGCAGATGACGCTGGACCGGCTCGACCCGACGATGGTGGAACTGGTGCCCGAACTCGCCGCGCTGGTGCCGCCGGCGACGGTGATCGACAAGCGGGTGTACTCGCCGTTCATCGAGCCGGGCTTGCGCGAGCATCTGCGCGCGCGGCGCATCGACACGCTGATCGTCAGCGGCGCCGAGACCGACGTGTGCGTGCTGGCCACGGTGCTCGGCGCGGTGGATCACGGCTACCGGGTGATCCTCGCCACCGATGCGCTGTGCAGCGCGTCGGACCGTACCCATGACGCGCTGCTCCGCCTGTATCACGAGCGGTTCACCGAGCAGATCGAGGCGGCGGAGACGGCGGCGATCCTGGATGCATGGAGCGAGTGATCGCCGGGTGCGCCGCGTGCTGGCGGACTGAAGTCCGCCCTACGGGTTTGAGCGTGTAGGGCGGACTTCAGTCCGCCGGATACGACCCGAGGGCGGATCGATTGGCCGCCGGATGCGTTAGGCTCCCGACACAACCGTTTGGAGACCTGCCCGTGAACCCGCTCCCTGCCCTTGCTATCGCCGTGACGGCCGCCCTCACCCTCGCCCCCGCGCCAGGACACGCCGCGAACGCGGACAATCCCTACGGCAACGTCGATCACCGCAACGACGCTGGCAACGACACCGGCGATTCCAAGGTCGACCAGCTCAACGCGGGGCAGCTGAACCAGGATTATCGCGGACCGCTGACCTATCCGAACGGCGTCACCGTCGTCGCGCCCGGGCAGCCGATTCCCACCAACCCGGCTCCGGCCCCGCCGCCCTCGCGCTGAGCAATTCCCTCAGCTCCGCACCATCGGGC
>DATIMU010000052.1:0-1926 GCA_035475015.1 Acetobacteraceae bacterium | reverse complement strand
AACGCGCGCCGCGCGACGGCGTCGCGGCGTGGACGCCAGAGCGGCTGTTCGCGCTGTTTCCCAATCTCGCCTCGATGGGCGACCGGCCGGGCGCGCGGATGAGCGGCGGGGAGCAGCAGATGCTGGCGATCGCGCGCACGCTCATGGGGAATCCCCGCGCCGTCCTGCTCGACGAGCCGAGCGAAGGGCTCGCCCCGGTGATCCTCAACCAGCTCGTGGTCGCGATCCGCGCGCTGCGCGAACAGGGCGTCACGGTGCTGCTCGCCGAGCAGAATTTCCGTTTCGCCGCGAGGATCGCGGAGCGCGCGGCGGTGATCGAGACCGGCCGGATCGCCTGGAGCGGCACGCTGCAAGAACTCGCCGCCGACGCGGCAACGCGCAGCCGCTATCTCGGCGTCTAGCGCCGCAACTCCGCCAGGCCGTGCAGCGCGGTGCCGTCCGGCGCGAAGTTGGCGGGGTCGAGCCAGCGGGTCAGCGCGTCGCGGCAGCGCGGCCATTCGTCGTCGAGGATGCTGAAATAGGTGGAATCCCGCCGCCGCCCCTTCGGTATCGAGTGCGCGCGCAGCGTGCCCTCATAGGTGAAGCCGAGCCGTTCGGCGGCGCGGCGGGACGGCGCGTTGAGCGAGTTGCACTTCCACACCAACCGCCGATAGCCGAGATCGTCGGCCGCCAGTTTCAGCAGCAGGAACATCGCCTCGGTCGACGCGCGCGTGCGCTGCATTCTCGGCGCGAACCAGATGTTGCCCAACTCGATCGCCGCGTTCTTCGGCTGCATGTCCATCAGGGTCAGCCAGCCCGAGACGACGCCGGTGGCCACTGGCCGCACCGCCCACGCCATCGGGTCGTGCTGCGCCGCCAGTTCCGAGACGAACGTGGTCAGCGCCGCCTGGGTGGGAAATGGTCCATAGGGCAGATACGCCCAGCTATCATCCGCGCCCTGTGCCGCCTGCCAGAGTTCCTCGGCGTGGCGGCGATGCAGCGGCTCCAGCACGACATACTGGCCGCGGATCGTCGCGCGCATGGGGAGCGGGCGGGGCGTGGGATCGACTTCGGGACCGACCGGGAGGGATGTCATGTCCCGATCATGCCGCATCCATCGCGGGACGCAACTACTCCGCCGCGACCGCCGGGCGCGCCTGCAAGCGATGCAGCGCGCGATCGACCCACTGCGCGGTCAGCTTCTCCTGCAGGCTGTTCTGATACAGCCGCTCATGCAGCGCGGCGAAGTCGACGCGGTCGAGCGCCTGGTCCTGGTTGAAGCAGCTGAACACCACCGTTCGCTCGCCGGTCGCGGGATCGACCTGCGGCTGGAGGCATTGCGCGCAGACCTCCTTCATCATGCATTGCATCGGGCTGTTGATCGAGCCGATCGCGGTGTGGTCCGCGCGCAGATACGGCGCCAGCACACCGTGCCGCGCGGCACCGACCGCCTGCATCATGCGGTCCGAGCCAATGACGATCATGTGCTCGGCCTCGCTCAGCGGAACCGGCTGCTCGCCCAAGCGCCCGGCGCCGTAGGCCGCCATTGCCTGCACGATGTTGCCGACGAAGGTGCGATCCTGCGGACGGCCGGGGGAGAAGCCCGGCGCCTCGTCGCAACACCAGACGATCGCGTCTGCGGCGCGCTCGATCTCCTCCACTTTGTAACGATCGCGCAGCTTCTTGTAGCCGGCGAAATAGATCACCCGCGAACCCGCCGCGCGCATCGCGGCACCGATGCTGAACAGCACTGCGTTGCCGAGCCCGCCGCCAACCAGTGCAATGGTGGTGTCGGCGTGGATCTCCGTCGGCGTGCCGGTCGGCCCCATCAGCACCACCGGCTCGCCGGGCTTGAGCAGCGCGCACAGATCGGAACTGCCGCCCATCTCGAGCACGATCACCGACACGAGACCCTTCTCCGCATCGGTCCAGGCGCCGGTCATCGCC
>DATIMU010000051.1:0-13411 GCA_035475015.1 Acetobacteraceae bacterium | reverse complement strand
CGCCGGGCCGCTCATCATCACCTATGACCGGCTGATCGCGGCCGTCGCCGCGATCGTGCTGCTGTCGGGGCTGAGCTGGTTCCTCGCGCGCACGTCGCTCGGGCAGGCGCTCGACGCGGTGAGCCAGAGCCGCGAATCGGCCGCCGTGATCGGCATCAATCCGCGCCGCATGTACACCGTCGCGTTCGGGCTGGGGTCGGCGCTGGCGGCCGGCGCCGGGGCGCTGATCGCGCCGATCTTCGCGCTGTCGCCCAACATGGGCGAGCTGCCGGCGGTGCAGGCCTTCATCATCATCGTGCTCGGCGGCATGGGCTCGGTCGGCGGCAGCATCGCGGGCGGCATCCTGCTCGGCGTGGTCGAGGGCTTGGGCGTGGGCTTCTTCCCCGATCCCAATCGGGCGCTCGCCTACACCGAGGCGTTCGGCGCGCTGTTGCTGGTGTTCACGCTGCTGGTGCGGCCAACCGGGCTGTTTGGCCGGCCGCACGCGCGGCTGGAATAGTTACGCATGACCCGCTCGCACGCCGTGCAGGCGGTGCTGCTGATCGTCGCGCTGGCGCTGCCGGGATGGGCGGGACCGTACTGGGTCCATGTCGGCGCGATCGCCTGGTACTACGCGCTGCTGGCGTCGAGCTGGGCGCTGCTGGCGGGCTATGCGGGACAATTCTCCTTCGCGCATGTCGCGTTCGCCGCGCTGGGCGGTTACGCCTCGGCATTGCTCACCTTGCAGCTCGGCTTCCCGCCGGTGCCCGGCATCGTCGCCGGCGTGGTGCTGGCGATGGTCGCGGGTGCGCTGATCGGCTGGCTGGTGCTGCGGCTCAGCGGCCCGTATCTGGCGCTGTTCACCTTGGCGCTTTCAGAAATTTTCCGCCTGATCCTGGTCGCCGAGCAGCAACTCACGCGCGGCAGCCTCGGGCTGCGGGTGCCCGGCCTGTTCGCAGGCGAGTCGGATTCTCCTTACTATTACCTCGGGCTTGGATTGCTGGTCGCGGCACTGCTGCTGATGGCCGGGCTGCTGCGCACCCGCGTCGGCCTGTTCCTGCGGGCGATCCGCGAGGATGAGGGCGCGGCGCGCGCCGCTGGCGTCAACACCACATTGTACAAAATCCTGGTGTTCGTGGTGACGAGCGGGCTGGCGGGGCTCGCCGGCACGTACTATGGACCCTTCATCGGCATTCTGACGCCCGGCATCGTCATCCTGCCGGAGATGGGCCTCGTCATTGCGATGGCGGTCATCGGTGGCATCGAGAGCCTGCCGGGTGCGGCCGTCGGCGCGGTGCTCGTCTACGTGCTGTCGGAGTTGACACGCGAATATGGCCAGTGGCGCTTCGTGCTGCTCGGACTGGCCCTCATCCTGGTGCAGCGATTCGCGCAAAACGGGCTGTTCGCGGTGCTCGAACGCCCGCTCGTCCGGCCGGCGGCGATGGAGGCCGAGCGTGGCCGAGGCTGAGTTCTTCGCCGCCGAAGGCCTGAGCAAGCATTTCGGCGGCATCAGCGCCGTCGATGATCTGTCGATCTCGCTCGCGCGCGGCGAGTTGGTTGGCCTGATCGGCCCCAACGGCTCCGGCAAGACCACGACGATCAACATGGTGGCCGGCGCGCTGCGGCCGGATCGTGGCGCCATTCGGTTGTGCGGCGTGACGATGACCGGATCGGCGGCGCATGTCTTCGCGCGCAGCGGTGTGGCACGCACGTTCCAGGTGCCGCGCCTGTTCCGGCGCATGACGGTGCTGGAAAATCTGATCGTGCCGGCGCTCAGCAACCCGGCGGCCCGCCGCCCAGAGGCCGAGCGCCGGGCCGGCGAGGTGCTGAGTTTCCTGCGCCTCGAGCATCTGACGCGCTCGCTGGCCCGCGCGCTGTCCGGCGGGCAGCAGAAGCTGCTCGAACTGGGACGCGCGCTGATGCTGCGCCCTACGCTGCTGCTGCTCGATGAGCCGTTCGCCGGCGTGCATCCACAGTTGCTGGCGCAGATCATGGAGCACATCAGCAGCCTCAACGCCGACGGCCACACCATCATCGTCGTCGATCACAATATCGACGCGATCCGCTCGCTGGTCCGCCGCACCGTGGTGATGGCGCAGGGGCGCAAGATCGCCGACGGGCTCTCCGAGAACGTGTTGCGCGACCCTGCCGTGATCCGCGCCTATACGGGTGCGCGCGATGCCCATTGAAGCCGCCGAGTTCGAGTCTCCTCCGCTGCTCGCCGCGGAGCAGCTGGTGGCGGGGTACACGCCCGACATCGACATCCTGCGCGACCTCTCCGTGCAAGCCTGGCCGGGACGCATCTCCTGCGTCGTCGGACCCAACGGCACCGGCAAGTCGACATTGCTGAAGGCCCTGTTCGGCTTCCTGCGGCCGAGTAGCGGCCGGGTGCTGCTTGATGGCCGCGACGTGACCGGCACGCCGCCGTACCGGATGCTGAACCTCGGCGTCGCCTACCTGCCGCAGCGGCCGAGCCTGTTTCCCTATCTCTCGGTCGAAACCAACCTGCGGCTCGGCATGTGGCACGCGCGACCCGCCAAGGCGCTGGTGCGCGAGAAGCTGGAGCTCGCCTACCAGCGCTTTCCCGTGGTGCGCGAGAAGCGCCGCCAACCCGCCGGCGAGCTTTCCGGCGGGCAGCAGCGACAGGTGGAGATCGCGCGCAGCCTGATGACCGATCCCTCCGTCTATCTGATCGACGAGCCGACCGCCGGCGTCGATCCGCGCACCAGCGCCGACATCTACGCGCTGATCGAGGATCTGGCGCGCGAGCTGAACAAGGCAGTGCTGTTGGTCGATCAGGACATCAAGAGCGCGCTCGGCATCACCGACTACGTCTATGTCGTCAAGACCGGCGCGGTGTTCTCGAACGGCCCGCGCGCGGCGTTCGGCGGCGACACCGACGCGCTGGTCGCACGCTGGCTGTACGCGAGCGGCTGAGGGCGCCGCGTCACGGCAGCCAGAACGCCTTGCTGGCCTCGCGCGCTGCCTCGACACGGGTGATGCCGATGTCCTTGAGCATCCGGTCGTCGAGCTGTGCAAGATTGACGCGCGTGCGCCGGCGCTGCCACGACTCCCGCAGCCACCCGATCGCCGAGCGGCGGCGCGGGGGAAGAGCGGTCTCGGGCTCGACCGGCGACCAGTTTGGCGTGACTTTCGCGTCGGCGAGGTCACGCAATAGAAGCATCCTCACGGCAAGGCTCCTTCATGCTGAGTTGGGGACAAGCTATGCTCTGGCTGCTGACAGCGTTCTGTCAGGAGTGAATGGGAGGCCGATCAATGCGCCGTGCGGATCGGCTGTTCGACATCATCCAGGTGCTGCGGCTGGCGCGCACTCCGATTACTGCCGCCGCTATCGCCGAGGAGCTCGAGGTGACGCCACGCACGGTGTATCGCGACATCGCCACGCTGCAGGCGCGGCGCGTGCCGATCGACGGCGAGGCCGGTATCGGCTACGTGCTGCGGCGCGGCTTCGAGCTGCCGCCGCTGATGCTGACCGAGGAGGAAGTCGAGGCGGTCGCGGTCGGGATGCGGCTGTTGCGGCGCACCGGCGACCCCGGGCTCGAGGCGGCGGCGCGCAACGTATTGACCAAGCTCGCCGCGGCGATGCCCGACATGCTGCGTGAGCGCCTGGTCTCGGTGCCGTTCCACGTCGCCACCGGCCGGGCGCCGGTGCCCGGCCCGGTCGATCCCTCCGAGATCCGCGCGGCGATCAGGAGCACGCGCAAGATGCGGATCGACTACGTGGACCTCAAGGGCGTCACCAGCACGCGCACTATCTGCCCCGTCGCGATGGAATATCACGTCCAGGCGACGCTGATCTGCGCATGGTGCGAGCTGCGCAACGACTACCGCCATTTCCGAGCCGACCGCATCGTCGGCGCCGAGGTGCTGGCGGACAGCTTCGCACCCGCCGCCGGCCAGCTCACGGCGGGCTGGCTGGCGCTCACCCAGGTGGGCTGAGCGATTTTCCGCCGGTCCGGCCGAGCGAGGCGTATCGCCGGGCGCGTGGTCGTCCTGCTGCTGCTCGGCCCGCCCGCGCTGATGCTGCTGTTCCGCTTCGTGCCGCCCCCGGTCACGCCGCTGATGCTGCTGCGCTGGGCGCAGGGCTATGGCTTGCATCATCAATGGGTGCCCTATGACCGCATCGCGCCCGAACTGGCGCAGGCGGTGGTGGCGTCCGAGGACAATCTGTTTTGCCGGGAGGCGGTCGGCTTCGACTTCGACGCCTTGTGGGGGCAGATCGCCGTCTGGCGGGACGGCGAGCAGCCGCACGGCGCCAGCACGATCACCATGCAGACCGTGAAGAACCTGCTCCTCTGGCCCGGTCGCGATCCGGTCCGCAAGGTGATCGAGGCGTGGCTGACGCCACAGATGGCGCTGTTATGGCCGAAGCGGCGGGTGCTGGAAGTTTATCTCAATGTCGTCGAATTCGGCCCCGGCGTGTACGGCGCCGAGGCGGCGGCGCGCCGGATGTTCGGCCGGTCCGCCGCCTCGCTCACGCCGCGGGAGGCGGCGCGGCTCGCGGTGGTGCTGCCGGACCCGCTGCACTGGTCGGCGGCGCGCCCCGGCCCCTATGTGCGGGAGCGCGCCGAGCTGATCGAGCGGCGCGTCGGCCAGCTCGGGCCGCTGCTCGACTGCACGCGATGATCGATCATCGGAACGATGGGAGGGTTTGCATGACGATTGCTGGCGATGATCCGACGGCGCGAATCGAGGCGAGTGGCGGCCGTCACGTCACGGTGCGTCCGGGCGGCACCGTGCTCTGGCGCCTCTGGGGCGATAGCGGGCGCCGGCTGGTTCTGCTGCATGGGGCGAGCGGCGCCTGGACCCACTGGATCAGGAACATCCCCGCCCTGTCGGAGCATTCGCGCGTGATCGCACCGGACATGCCGGGCTTCGGCATGTCGGACCTGCTGGCCGCTGCGCACACCGCGGACGCGCTGGCCGACCTGGTGGCCGAGGGGATCGAGGAAGTCGTCGCGGGTCCGGAGGAGTTCGATCTGGCCGGCTTTTCCTTCGGCGGGATCATCGCCGGCCTGGTCGCGGCACGGCTCGGCGCGCGCGTCCGCACGCTGGTGCTGTTCGGGCCCGGCGGCTTGGGGCTGCCGCGTTCCGCGATGCCGGCTCTGGTGCCGGTGCAACCGGGCATGACGGACGAGGCGGTGCGCCAGGTGCATCGGGACAATCTGCGCATCCTGATGATCGCCGACCCGGACAAGGTCGATCCGCTGGCCGTGACCCTGCAGATCGACAATCTCCGTCGCGCGCGCTTCCGCTCGGGGCGCATTCCCGAATCGGACGCGCTGGTGCGGGTGTTGCCGGAGGTGCGGGCGCGGATCGTCACGGTCTGGGGCGAGCGCGACGCCTTCGTCGGCGGCGATCTCGACGCGCGCCGGCGCGTGTTCGCGCCGTTCCAGTCCGCCGCCGATTTCCGCGTGATCGCCGGCGCGGGTCACTGGCTGCCCTACGAGGCGGCGGACGAGGTCAACGCGATCCTGCGGGCGGTCGTTTCACGTTGAACCACGTCGTCGTTCGCCTGTGGGCGCGATGGATCGCCACGCCGCGCTGCGGCTCGCGATGACGGGTGTGGTTTGGCGCGAAACGATCACACCCTGCCCGAACCCTTCTTGGCGAACCGATCCAGCCGGAACGGTGTCGCGTCGACCACGGGTGCGTCGCCGGCGACCAGATCGGCCATCAGTCGCCCGGCACCCGGTCCGATGCCGAAGCCGTGGCCGGAGAAGCCGCTCGCGATGTAGAAGCCCGGCACGGCGTCGACCGGCGAAATCACCGGCACCGCGTCCGGCGCGACATCCATCAGCCCGCCCCATTGCTCGGCCACCTGCATCTTGGCGAAGGCCGGAAAGGCGCGTGACAAATTGCGTCGGGCTTCGTCGAGGATCGAGCGCGTGGGCGCCGGATCGAGCACCCGCACGCGCTCAAACGGCGAGGCGGCATCGAGCGGCCAGCGGCGCGGGATGCGCCATTCCTCGATGAACCGCCGCCCGATGCGCAGCCGCAGATCCTTCCATTCGGTGCGCAAGGTGGGCAGGAAGTCGAAGAACAGCCGCAGGCTGTCGGGCGTGATCTCGCTCACCGAGGCGCCGCGCCGCGCGATCGTGTAGCCGCCGTCGAGCCGCTTACGGAAGGCGAAGTCGCCGCCGCCCACGGTGGTCTCGGGCGCGCCGGCGAGCGGTGCGATGCGCAACACCGAGCCGAGCACCTTGAGCTGCGGAAAATCCACGCCGAGATTGCTGCAGAACAGCCGCGACCACGCGCCGCCGGCGAGCACCACCGCGTCGCAGGCGATCCGCCCCTTCTCCGTCACCGCCGCCGCGATGCGCCCGGCCTCGGTCTCGACGCCGCGCACCGCGCACTCGGTGAGGATCGTCGCACCGAGCCGCCGTGCCGCCTCGGCGATGGCGGGTGCCGCGTGCGCTGGCTCGGCGCGGCCATCGCCGGGCGTGTGGAGACCGCCCGCGAAGGGGCGGCCGGCGCCTGGAACCACTGCCGCCAGCGCCTCGCCGCGTAGCACCCGCGCATCGACCTGCCACGCGCGCGCCGTGTCGGCCCAGGCGGCGTGCGCGGCGAGTTCCTGCTCGGTCTCCGCGACGTAGACGATGCCGGCCTGGCGAAACCCGGTCTCCCCGCCGATGCGGGCGTTCATGTCGCGCCATTGCCGCAGGCTCTCGAGCGCCAGCGGGATCTCGCGGATGTCGCGCCCCATGGCGCGGCACCAGCCCCAGTTGCGGCTCGACTGCTCGCCGCCGATGCGGCCCTTCTCGCAGAGCGTCACCGCATGGCCCTTCTCGGCGAGGCACAGCGCCGTCGAGACGCCGATGATGCCGCCGCCGATGACGAGGACATTCGTTCGCGCGGGCAGTTCAGCGTCGGAACGGACGGGATCGACCGGCGGGGACATCGGCACTCCGCTCATGCTTGCGCGCACACGGTCCGCATGGTGTACGATCATCCAGCGGTTGCGAAGGGGTGGCTCGGTGAGCAGGCTTCGGACGCAAGTGGGTGATCTCGCGCTGGTCAACCCCGTCATCTGCGGCTCGGGCGAGCATGTGATGACGGCGGCGGGCATTCGCGCGGCGCTCGCGGCCGGCGCGGCCGGGGTGATCGCGAAGTCGTTGAACGAATCGGAGCTGGCGGCGCGGCAGCTCGATATTTCCGACTATGCGCTGATCCGCCCGGACAACACGCTCGCCGCTTGGGGCGCGGGCGGAGCGGACGTGTCGCTGTTCTGCCGCTCCGGGCTGGTGCAGGCGACGGCCGAGGAATGGTTCGCGATGCTCAGCGCGCTGGACCGCGAGGCGGCGGCTGCCGGTCGTTTCGTTGCCGCCAGCATCATTCCGGCGAGCCTCGACGCCGCGGTGGAGCTGGCGCGCCGGGTCGGCGAGGCGGGTGTCCGCGTGCTGGAGCTGAACATCGGCTCGCCGCAATCGCTGGAGGCGGTGCCCGGTACCATTCTGCTCGAATCCGACGAGGCGCGGCTCAAGCACATCGTCGGGCGGGTGCGGGCGGCGTTCGACGGGCGGCTTTGGGTGAAGCTGCCGGGGCTCGGCACCAACCTCGCCGAACTCGGTCGCGCGGCACGCGAGGCGGGCGCCGACGCGGTGGGCATGGTCGGGCGCTTCATGGCGATGCTGCCGGACGTCGAGACGCTCGCCCCGGTGCTGGGCACGTCGGCCGGCTATAGCGGCGGTTGGGCGCTGCCGATCACCTGCCGGTGGCTGGCGATGACGCGGCAGGCGGCGGGACGCGAGACGCCGCTGATCGGCACCAACGGCGCGCGCTCCGGCCTCGACGTGGCGCGCTTCCTGCTGGCCGGCGCTTCGGCGGCGGAGCTGACCTCCATCGTCCTGCAATCCGGCTTCTCGGCGCTGACCGAGATCATCGCCGAGCTCGACGTCTATCTCGCGCGCAAGGGATTGAGCGCCGCCGAGCTGGTGGGCCGCGCGGCGGATCGCTTGCAGACCTATCAGCAGCAGGAGGCGCACCCGGGACGATGGCGCGACTTCGTGCCGCCTGAGACGCTGGGCTGACACACAAAAAGACGACAACGAACACGGGGAGGAAGTCGATGCTGGGCTGGTTCGCCGAACTCACGCCGCGCGAGCGCCGAACGATGGGCGCCTGCTTCGGCGGCTGGTCGCTCGATGCGCTCGACGTGCAGATCTTCAGCTTCATCATCCCGACCCTGCTGGCGCTGTGGCACATCTCGACCGGCGAGGCCGGCGTGCTCGGCACCGTGACGTTGCTCGTCTCGGCGTTCGGCGGCTGGTTCGCCGGCGCGCTGGCGGACCGCGTCGGCCGGGTCCGCGTGCTGCAGATCACCATTCTCTGGTACGCGCTCTTCACCTTCCTGTGCGGCTTCGCGCAGGATTTCACCCAGCTTTTCGTCCTCCGCGCCTTGCAGGGCGTCGGCTTTGGCGGTGAGTGGGCGGCCGGTGCGGTGCTGATGGGCGAGGTGATCCGCGACCGGTATCGCGGCCGCGCAGTCGGGCTGGTGCAGACCGGATGGGCGGTCGGCTGGGGCGCCGCGGCGCTGATCTACACGGGGTTGTTCGCCTGGCTGCCCGAGGCAATGGCGTGGCGGGCGTTGTTCTGGGTCGGCATCCTGCCCGCCGGCCTGGTGTTCTTCGTCCGCCGCTACGTCGAGGAGCCGGAGCTCGCGCGCGACCAGCCGGCCTCCGGTGTCGGCCTCACGCATGTCTTCGCGCCGCTGCAGGCGCCGCATTTGTCGACCGTCCTGAAAGTGGTGCTGATGGTGACGGGCGCGCAGGGCGGCAGCTACGCGCTCGGCATCTGGCTGCCGACCTATCTCAAGACGGTGCGCCATCTCACCGCCGTCGGCACCGGAAGCTATCTGTTCGTGCTCATTCTCGGCTCGTTCTGCGGCTTCGTCGCCGGCGCCTATCTCGCCGACGGGATCGGGCGCAAGGCGACGTTCCTGGTGTCCGCCTTCGGCTCGATCGTGCTGACCTTGGTCTATCTGTTCCTGCCGATGAGCAACGAGATGATCCTGTTCGTCGGCTTCCCGCTGGGCTTCATCAGCCTGATGATGTTTTCGCCGATGGGCTCGTTCATGACCGAGCTGTTCCCCACGCCGGTACGCGGCGCGGCGCAGGGCTTCTGCTACAATTGCGGACGCGGCATCGGCGCGTTCTTCCCGGCACTGGTCGGCTTTCTCGCCGCGAAGCTGGGCTTGGGCCCGGCCATCGCGGTTTTCTCCTTCGTCGGCTACGGCCTGATGATCGTGGGGCTGCTGATGCTGCCCGAGACGCGCGGGCGCTCGCTCGTGGAGCTCGACGCCGCGCACCGCGCCAGCACACCGTGAAAAGGAGCAAGCCATGCGCTTCGGTCTGATGCTGCCGAGCTTTTCATTTCCCGACCTCGACTACCAACGCAGCACGCGGCTGCGGGAGTTCGCCGTGCGGGCCGAGGCGATGGGCTTCGAGTCGCTCTGGGTCGCCGAGCATTTGCTGACGGCGCGCGGGCTGTACGGCACCGGCTGGCTGTCGCCGCTGGAAACCCTGTCCTACGTCGCCGGCGCCACGCAACGGATCAAGTTGGTGACGGGGATTCTCATCCTGGCGATCCGCAACCCGGTGTTCATGGCAAAGGAAATCGCCAGCCTGCAATACCTCTCCGGCGGCCGGTTCGAGCTCGGCGTCGGCGCGGGATGGGACGCGCACGAGTTCGCCGTCGCCGGCGTGCCGCTGAAGCAGCGCGGCGGCCGCACCGACGAGATCCTCGACATCTTTGCCCGTCTGTGGACCGGTGAGCCGGTGACGCATCAGGGCAAATATTACCAATTCGAGGACGTGACGATCGAGCCCAGGTTGCCGGAGCAGCCGTTCCTCTGGGTCGCCGGCGGGGCGAAAGCAAAAACGTCGCTGTCACCTGACCCGGAGACCATCGCGCCCTCCGTGCTCGAACGCATCTGCCGCCGCGCCGATGGCTGGATCGCGCGCGCCGCCGGGTCGAACCGCAGCGTGATCGAGGATTGGCACATCATCACGCGCCGGCTGGACGAGATCGGCCGGGCGCGCGCGAGCCTGACCTTCGGCCACCTCAATTTCCTGCATGTCGTGCCGACCGACGACGACGCGGTGGCGCATCGCGAGCAGCGGCCGCTGATCGAGCGCGTGATGGGCACGCATCGCTCATTCGAGCATCTGCGGAGCTGCTATTTCCTCGGCAGCCCAAAAAGCGTGCGCGCGCGGATCGCCGAGCTCGCCGATGCCGGCATGGAATATCTCGTGCTGTCGCCGCTCGACTACGATGTCGGGCAGCTCGCGCTGTGGGAGGACGAGGTCCTGCGCCACTTCCGCTGAAATTTGGGAGCCTTGCCGCCGGCGCGAATTGCTCCGTCATCGCGAGCCGCTCTTGGGCGGCGCGGCGATCCATCGCGCGGGCGGCATGGATCGCTTCGTCGCAAGGGCTCCTCGCGATGACGGAGCGGGTTGGGCCGCGTCGGGTCAGGTCCGCAGCGGCACGGCGGCGGGCGCGATCGTGGCGTCGGAGGTATTGTCGATGGAAATGTTCTCCTCGTAGGTCTCGGGGCCGCACCAGATGGCGATCGCGGTGATCCCGGCGAGGATCATCGCGTAGCACGCGACCGGCCAGTAGCTGCCGCTGGCCCACGCGACCAGGGCGGTGGCGAGGAAGGGCGCGGGACCGCCGGCCAGGAGCGAGCCGAGCTCGCGGGCGAAGGCGAAGCCGGCGAAGCGGCGCTGCGGCGGGAACAGCTCGGCGAAATACGCCGCCTGCGGCCCGAACATCGCGGCGGTGATGACGGCGCGGGCCAGGATGAAGGCGACCGCGATCCAGACCCACTCGCCGGTGCCGACCAGCCAGAAGAACGGGAACGCCAGCACCACCCCGGCCAGCGCGCCGAACAGATAGACCGGCCGACGCCCGATGCGGTCCGACAGCGCGGCGAACCCCAGGATGGCGAACAGCTCCACGACGAAGGCAAGCATCAGGGCGCTCAGCGCCTCCGACCGCGCGACGCCGAGCGTGTTGACCAGGTAGCTGAGGCCGAACACCGGAAACAGATAGCCGAGCCCGTTCTCCGCCATGCGGGCGCCGAGCACGACGAGGAAGTTGCGCGGCTGGCGGCGGAGTGCCTCCATCGCCGGGTTGCGCTCGATCTTGCCGCGCGCCACCACGCCCTCGGTGAACACCGGCGTCTCCGAGACCCGCAGCCGGACGATGAGGCCGACCACGATGAGCAGGAAGCTCGCGAGGAACGGCAGCCGCCAGCCCCACGCCATCAGTGCGTCGCGCGGCAGCATGGTGACGAGCGCGAAGGCGCCGGCGGCGAGCAGGTTGCCGACCGAGACGCCGAGCGGCGCGAAGCCGCCCCAGAAGCCGCGATGCCGCGCCGGCGCGTTCTCCACCAGGTAGATCACCGCGCCGCCGTATTCCGCGCCGGCGCCCAGCCCCTGCAGCACGCGCAGCGCCACGAGCATGATCGGCGCCCAGTAGCCGACCGTGGCGTAGGTCGGCAGCAGCCCGATCGCCGTGGTGCCGGCGCCGATCATCAGCAGGGTGGCGACCAGCACCGGCTTGCGGCCGTAGCGGTCGCCCATGATGCCGAACAGGATGCCGCCGAGCGGGCGCACCACGAAGCCGACCCCGAAGGTGAGGAAGGACAGCAGCGTGCCGATCAGGGGGTCGCTCTTGGGGAAGAACAGTTCGCCGAATACCAGGGCGGCGGCGGTGCCGTAGAGAAAAAAGTCATACCATTCGAGCGCCGAGCCGATGCTGGCGGCCAGGATCACGCGCACCGGCATCTTCCGGTCGGCTGTCGTCGCCGTCATTCGTTCCCCCCTCGATCGTCCTTGCTGGTCAGGTCAGGCGGCGCGCTCGAAGTAGGATTTCGTGGCGGCCGACTGGGTCTCGTAGATCGAGCCCTGGCGCGCGGCCGGCGGCAGCGGCATCCGCACCGGAACCGCCGTCATGCGCGGCGCCACGACTGAGGGGCCGGACAGCAGGCGGCTGTCGAACTCGGCGAAATCCTTGACGCCCATCAGCGGCCAGGCGTCGCTCGCCGCCACCTCGTAGAGCAGCAGGTTGCGCGGCCGGTCCGAGGTGTTGAGGGCCGAGCCGTGCAGGGCGCGGACATGGTGGAATGACATGCTGCCGGCGCGGCCCATGCAGGGCACCGCGCGGTCGATCTCGCTCCGGACGAGGTCGGGGTCGATCAGGCCGGCGAAACGGCCGTCCTCGCCGTGATGGTTCCACACTTCCCCGGTATGCGTGCCGGGCGTGACCAGCATCGGCCCGTTGGACAGGTCGGTATCGTCGAGCAGCACGCCGATCGCGAGCACGTCGTCGTTGGTGTGCGGGTAGAACGCCCAGTCCTGGTGCCACTCCACCGGCGAGCCGTAATGCGCCGACTTCATGTTGAGCTTGGAGCCGTGCAGCCGGAGGCCCGGGCCGAGCAGCTTCTTGAGGATGCCGAGCACCGCCGGCCCGCGTACGATCTCATCGAACAGCGGATGGACCTTGTGCGGCGTCTTGATCCGGCGGACGCGCGGGCTGGCGGGGCTGTGGCCCGGCTCCAGATCATAGACGGAGGTATGCTCCGTGATCGAAGCCGCCCCGGCGACCAGCTCGGCCACCACCGAGCGCAGCTGTGCCAGCGTGTCCGCGCCGAGCACCTCGGGCACCACGATCAGGCCGTCACGCCGATACGCGCGCACATCGTCGTCGGAGATCATCTTGCCGTTCCTCCTTGTCGCCGGGGAATGTTAGCGCTGTCATCGCCGGGCGCGCAACCCTCCGGGGCAGGCACAAAGCTCGGCGTGCATTTCGCCTTGGGTTGGCTAATTCTGCCGGGAATGGAGCCGACCCGATCCGATCAGCCGCCCTCCCCGGCGCCGACCCTGGCGGCGGTCGCCGAGCTGGCACGCGTCTCGGCGATCACGGTGAGCCGGGTGGTGCGGCTGCCGAACCTGGTCGCGCCGGAGACGCGGGCGCGCGTCGAGGCGGCGATGCGGGAGCTCGGCTACGTGCCGAACCTGGTCGCCGGCTCGCTGGCGAGTGCCCGGACCAACTCGGTCGGCGTGCTGGTGCCGACGATCGCCAACTCGATCTTCGCCGACACCGTCCAGGGACTGTCCGACGAGCTCGAGCCGCTCGGCTTCGCGGTGATCCTGGCGCAGTCCGGCTACGACGCCGCGCGGGAGGACCGGATGCTCGCGGCCCTGCTGGCGCGGCGGCCGGAGGCGATCATCATGGTGGGCTCCCCGGCGACGGCGGAGGGTGCTGGGCTGCTGCGGCGTGCCCGCATCCCCGTGGTGGAAACCTGGGAGTTGCCGGACGTGCCGATCGACGGGGTGGCCGGCTTCGACAACCGCGCGGCGGGGATTGCCGTCGCCGAGCACCTGATCGCGCAGGGCCGCCGCCGCCT
>DATIMU010000050.1:0-6353 GCA_035475015.1 Acetobacteraceae bacterium | reverse complement strand
CGCCGGCTGCTCGCGGCGTTGCGTGGCCGGGTCACCGGCCTCGCCTGGCCGACCTACGTGCTCGACATCCCTGGCGGCCGGGGAAAAGTACCGATCGGGCCGGACTATCTCGACCCCGACGATCATGTGCGCGACCCCGCCGGCCGCCGCCACGCGCTTGCCGGAGGGGGTGGATCGGTCTAGAAGCCCCGCTTCCCCCAATCCCGTTTCCACCACTCCCGTCGCGAGTTCCATATGAAACAGCAGGCGAACCTGATCCGGGCCGGCCAGGTGATCGAGCATGAAGGCCGCCGCTGGACGGTGCTGAAACAGCAGATCATCTCGCCCGGCAAGGGCGGCGCGTTCATTCAGGTGGAGATGCGCGACCTCAAGAGCGGCAACAAGACCAACGAACGCTGGCGCACCGCCGACACGGTCGAGCGGCTGATGACCGAGGAGAAGGAATACACCTACTCCTACACCGACGGCGCCAACATGGTGCTGATGGACCCGGAGAGCTTCGAGCAGGCGATCATGCCGCTCGACCTGATGGGCGATTCGGCGCCGTTCCTGCAGGACAACATGAAGCTCACGGTCGATCTGGTGGAGGGCGACCCGGTGGCCGTCCACCTGCCCGCGACGGTGGTGCTCGAAGTGGTCGAGGCCGATCCGGTGGTGAAGGGACAGACCGCCGCCTCCTCGTACAAGCCGGCGAAGCTGTCCAACGGCGTGAAAACCTCTGTGCCGCCGTTCATCGAGACCGGCGAGAAGATCGTGGTTCGCACCGAGGACGGCACCTACGTGGAGCGGTCCAAGGGCTGAGCTTCAGGGAAACAGGATTGAATGGCCCTTCGCCTCTCTCCCCACATGACGGTGATGGCGAACGCGGCCCAGAAGGCGGCGAAGCGCCTGTTGCGCGACTTCAACGAAGTCGAGCAACTCCAGGTCAGCGTTAAGGGACCGTCGGATTTCGTTTCACAGGCGGATATTCGCGCCGAGCAGATCCTCAAGGAGGAGCTGACCAAGGCGCGGCCGGGCTATTCCTTTCTCATGGAAGAGTCGGGCGCCTCGGGCTCGGAGAACTGGGCCTGGCGCTGGGTGGTCGACCCGCTCGACGGCACCACGAACTTCCTGCACGGCATTCCGCACTGGGCGATCAGCATCGGGCTGGAGCGCCGCCTTCCGGACGGCGGCTCGGAGGCGATGTCGGGACTGGTCTACGCCCCGGTGGTGGATGAGCTGTTCTGGGCGGAAAAGGGCGTCGGCGCCTTCGTCAACGAGCGCCGGCTGCGCGTCTCGGCGCGGCGCGAAATCAAGGACGCGGTGCTGGCGACCGGCATTCCGTTCGCCGCCGTCTCGGCGCCGCGCCGGCTGGCATTCGCCCGGACACTTGGCGCCCTGATGCCGCAGGTCGCCGGTATCCGTCGGTTTGGCGCGGCCGCACTCGACCTCGCCTGGGTCGCCGCCGGGCGCTATGACGGTTATTGGGAACTCGGCATCAAGCCGTGGGACATGGCGGCCGGGTTGCTGCTGGTACGCGAGGCCGGCGGCTACGCGACCGATCCCGGCGGGGCCGACCCGCGCGACACCGGCGACGTGGTCGCCGCCAACCCGCACCTGCACGCCCGGCTGGGGGAGATCGTCCTGGACGGAAGGCAGGCCGGCCAGGCGCCGCGCGCATGAGGCCGACGCTGATCGTCGGGCTGGCCGCGCTCATCGCACTCGCGCCCACGGCACGGGCACAGGTCACGCTCGACCTGCACGCGCTCGACAAGGGACAGGGCCAGGCGGCACAGCCCGCCCCGGAGACACCGGAGAAACCCAAGCCGGAGCATCCGAAACACCGGCGCGCCGCCAAGCCGGCGCCGCGCAAGCCGGTCGCCAAGGCCAAGCCGGAAGCCACCCCCGAAAAGCCGCCCGCCGCCGCCGCCAAAGCCGCGCCCAATCCCGCCCCGCAGGCGACGGCGCCGCCCGTCGCCCCGCAGGGTCCACGACCGACCGCGACCCTGCCGGTGGCGCCGCCGCCCGGCGTGTCGCTGGCGCCGATCGTCGTGGAACCGCCGGCCGCCAAGCCCGAGCCGCCACAGGCGCCGCCGATCGCGGCGGACGCGGGCGGCGGTGTCGTGCCGATCGGGGACGGCCTGCGCGTGCTGTTCGCGACCAGCCGGACCGACATGACGGAGGGCACCGAAGCCGCCATCAAGGCCTATCTCGCCTCCGTGCCACACACCGAGAGCACCAGCTTCAACGTGACGGCCTATGCCGCCGGCGGCCCCGAGGACCCCTCCACCCCGCGCCGGCTGTCGCTGTCCCGGGCGCTGGCGATCCGCAGCGTGATGATCGCCGACGGCGTCGCCTCGGCCCGCATCTATCTCCGCGCACTCGGCGCCGCCCACGGCGACGGGCCGGTGGACCGGGTCGACGTGGTGGCGCTCGGCACCAACGGCCTGCCGAGGAGCGGCGAGCACGCCCAGAACGAGGGGCAGGCCAAGACTGGCGGCCCGCCCAAGGCCGAGGACCATTCGACGGGTGGCGCGGAGCCGCCGAAGTGACGCGCCCGACCCACTACCTGATCCGCATGGTGATCTTCCTGGTCGCCGTCGCGGTGGTCGCCGGGCTGCTGTCGGGCTTCCTGGTCATCGCGTTCGACAACAACCCGATGCTGAACAGCTTCATCCTGCTGGTCCTGCTGCTCGGCATCATCTGGAACCTGCGCCAGGTGATCCGGCTCTCGCCCGAGGTGACGTGGCTGGAGACTTGGCAGCGCGCCCGGGTGCGGATCGCCGCCCTGCCCCCGCCCAAGCTGCTCGCGCCGATGGCCAGTATGCTGGCCGCCCGCGACTCCCGCTCGGGCGACGGGTCGCACCGCTTCACCATCTCGGCGACCGCGATGCGCAGCCTGCTCGACGGCATCGCCTCGCGTCTCGACGAGAGCCGCGAGCTGTCGCGCTACATGACCGGGCTGCTGATCTTCCTCGGCCTGCTCGGCACCTTCTGGGGGCTGCTGCAGACGGTCAGCGCCGTCTCCGACGTGATCGCCGGCATGTCGGTCGGCTCGGGCGACCTCAACGCCTTGTTCGAGCAGCTGAAATCCGGCCTCGCCAAGCCATTGCACGGCATGGGGACGGCGTTCTCGGCCAGCATGTTCGGCCTCGCCGGCGCGCTGGTGCTTGGTTTCCTCGACCTCACCGCCGGGCAGGCGCAGAATCGCTTCTTCAACGAGCTCGAGGAATGGCTCGCCGGGCTCACCCATCTGTCGAGCGGCGCTCTCGCCGAGGGTGACGGCTCGATTCCGATCTACGTGCAGGCGCTCTTGGAGCAGACCGCCGAGAACATGGACAATCTCCAGCGCATCCTGGCGCGCGGCGAGGAGGGCCGGGCGCAGGCCAACCACGCCGTCATGTCGCTGACCGAGCGGGTGAGCGCATTATCGGACAGTATGCGGACCAGCCAGCAGATCATGATGCGCATCGCCGAGACCCACTCGATGCTGGCGCCCGCGTTGCAGCGCCTCGGCGAGCACCGCATGGATAGCGGCTTCGACGACGCCGCGCGGGCGCATCTGCGCAACATCGAGCTGTATCTTCAGCGTATGCTGACCGAGGCCGAGCAGGGGCGCGCGCAGAGCACGGCGGAACTGCGCAACGATCTGCGCATCCTCACCCGCACGGTCGCCGCTTTGGCCGAAGAGCACCCGAGGTAGCGCGCGATGGCCATGCCCCGCCGCCAACGCGGCAGCAACGGCCTGGAGGCATGGCCCGGCTACGTGGACGCCCTGTCCACGTTGCTGATGGTGATTATCTTCGTGCTGCTGGTGTTCGTGCTGGCGCAGGCCTTCCTGTCGGTGGCGCTGTCGGGGCGCGACCAGGCGCTCGATCGCGTCAACCGCCAGCTCGCGGAACTGTCGGACATGCTCTCGCTGGAACGCGGCAAGTCCTCGGACCTCAGCCAGTCGGTCGCCCAGCTGACTCGTGACCTGAAGACCGCGACCTCCGCCCGCGACACCCTGGCCGGGCAGCTCGCGGCGTTGCAGGCGGCGGCGACCCAGGCGGCGAGCGACCGCGACACGCTGCGTGCCGAGCGCGACAAGCTCTCCGCACAGCTGACCGACGCCAACCTCCAGGCGCAATCGGCCAACGCCCGCGCCGCCCAGCTGCAGTCGCAGATCGCCGACGCCGCGACCAAGGACGACGCAGCCGGCACCGAGGCGGCCAAGGTCGCCGGCCAGCTCGCCGACGCCAAGCGCCAGCTCGCGGACATGCAAAAGCAGCTCGCCGAGGCCGACCGCACGGTGCAGGCCGACAAGGCGACCATCCAGGCGCGGCTGTCGGACCTCGCCAAGCTCGCCGAGCAGACCCGGGCGCTGACCGCGCTGCGCGACGACCTGGAAAAACAGGCGCAGGACGCGGCGGTGCGCGCCACCACCGAACAGCAGCGCCGGCAGGCGGTGGAGGCGCAGCTTGCCGGCGAGAAGAAGCTCGGCGATTCCGCAAGGGCGCAGATCGCCCTGCTCAACCGCCAGGTCGACGAGCTGAAATCGCAGCTGGCGAGCGTCGCCCAGGCGCTCGATCTCGCCGAGACCAAGGGCCGCGACCAGGACGTGCAGATCGCCAATCTCGGCAAGAAGCTGAACGCGGCCCTCGCGGCCAAGGTCGAGGAGCTGCAACGCTATCGCAGCGAGTTCTTCGGCCGGCTGCGCGAGGTGCTGGCCAATCGGCCGGGCATCCAGATCGTCGGCGACCGCTTCGTGTTTCAGAGCGAGGTGCTGTTCCCCGTCGGCAGCGCCGAGATCACGCCCACGGGCACCGACCAGATCAGCACGATCGCGCACACGATCAGGGACATCGCCAAGGAGATTCCGTCCAATATTCCCTGGATTCTGCGGGTCGACGGCCACGCCGACAAGCAGCCGATCGGCACCAGCACCTTCGCCTCGAACTGGGAATTGTCGGCCGCCCGCGCGATCAACGTCGTCAAGCTGCTGATCCTCGACGGCGTTCCCGCGAGCCACCTCGCCGCGACGGGGTTCGGCGACAACCAGCCGCTCGACACCGCCAACACGCCGGAGGCCTACGCCAAGAACCGCCGCATCGAGCTGCGGCTGACCGATCGCTGAGAGGAGACAGGCGGCCATGATCGACCATGTTTCCATCGCCGTGCGCGATCTCGCCGCCAGCGCCGGGCTGTACGACCGGGTGCTGGCGCCACTCGGGCTTGCCCGTCTGGTCGAGCGGCCGGCGACGGTCGGCTTCGGCAAGCGCTACCCGGAGTTCTGGCTCAATCTGCGGGCCGGGCTGGCGCCGGTGCCGGCCGGGACCGGCAGCCATGTCTGCCTGCGGGCGCCGGACGAGGACGCGGTGCGGGCGTTCCACGCGGCGGCGCTCGAAGCGGGCGGCACGACGGCCGGCGACCCCGGCCCGCGTCAGGGGGCGCAGACCACCTACTACGGCGCCTTCATCCACGATCTCGACGGCAACAAGATCGAGGCGGTGTTCTTTCCGCGCCAGGCTTGATCCGAGGTCGGCGGCCGATGGCTCGCGGCGCCCCGATGCGGACGGCAAGCGGCGTTGTGCTCGCGGCGGTCGCCGCCCTGCTCGCCGCGGCCGGGCCGGCGCACGCGGCCACGTATACCGACCCGGCCGCCTATTGCGCGGCGGTGGGCACGATCGACAAGCCGGACGCGCGCTACACAGGCAAGCCCGTGCCGGAGTGGATCGCGCGGGCGCTGATGCGGGGGACGAATGCGCCGGCGCATTCGAGCCCGGCCTTCTTCGAGCACGCCGCCTGGCGATGCGATCACGGGCGGGTGCTGGCGTGCAGCTACGGCGCCAACATCCCCTGCGACTCGAAGGCGAATACCAGCCGAGCGCCGGGACCGGGGGCGAAGGAGTTTTGCCGGGAGAACCCCGACGCCGATGTCGTCCCGGCCGTCGCGACCGGCCACGACACGGTCTTCGCGTGGCGTTGCAAGGGCAAGCGGCCGGTGATCGCGCGCCAGGTGCTCGAAGTGGATCGGCGGGGCTTTCCCACCGAGTTCTGGCACGTCGTCTCGCCGCCGCCCCGGCGCACGCGCTAGCCTCCGACGGTCGGTGGCCGCGTCGGCGCGAACGCACATTGCTCTCCGTCTTGTGCTCCGTGGAACACGCCATCCGCTTGACATGAAGCGGACGGCGGACGGAGGCTAATGACGTCGCAACATCGAAGGAGGGTGCTCAAACAAGCATGAATCCACCGGGAAGTTTCGGAGTTGCCGACCGGCGTGGCATCGGCAATGTACCCGGACGTCCACGTATCAGTCCGGCCTACCGCGCCGGACGCGAAGACAGGATCTTCGCAGCATGACCCCCGCTGCACGCATCATGCGTCCGGGGGTC
>DATIMU010000049.1:0-4945 GCA_035475015.1 Acetobacteraceae bacterium | reverse complement strand
CGTCGGGTTTCGCGGTCTGACCGGTTGCCAAATTTGGCCCAAGCAATCGACTCGATGCGCGGGCGCGACTGGATAAAGCAGTCCATCAGCTCCGAAGGCCGAAGATGTGTGCGCCCTGCGATATCGAGCAGCGCCGCGTGCCATCGTCTCGCCGATCATCGCCAGCGCGGCCTTCTCGACTTCGCGGTGCTTGCCGTCGGGGATCGCCGACATCTCGTGCCAGAACGCCGTCGCCACGCGGCGCGCGCCAGCCGGGGCGCGGGTCTTTGCGGAAGCCATTTCACAAACTTCATGTTCGTGTCTGCGCGGTTGCAATATGGCGATGCGCAGCGCGCGGAAAATCCCATATTCCTTTTCCGCTCAGGAGCTTCGCAGTGGCAGAACCAGAATGGACCGAAGCCGAGGCGGACGCCGCGCTCCAGCCGCGCGATCGACAAGTCGAGTGCTGGCAGCACCGACGTGGACGGGCGCATCTCGGCGTGTCTAACGCTGGCCGGGGCGTAGCCGCGTGACGCTGCGGCTTTTCCTGATCGAGCTGCGGCATCGGCAGCACCGATTTGAGTATTACGAGGTAGCAACCGACGCCGGGGCCGCGCTCGCCGGACCGATTGCTATCCTCGCGGAGCAGCGCGGGCTGCTCGCCGTCTATCCGGTCACGGCCGAGCCCGGCGGGACCGAGGCGATGACGCGCGGCGAGGTGCTCGATGCCATTGAGGCGCGACGGGCTGCTCGGCGGCTCGAGGGAAGGAAGGCCAGCACCGAACTTTGATGCCGGCGCCGAAAACCCGGCGGCGCATCTCCGCTTTCGTAGCCCTGAGCGCAGCGCCCGATTTTCACGGCGGCGCCAAGGGAGGGAACGACCGTGAAGCGACTCATCAGGCAACCGCCAGAGCAGACTGGGTTCGTCGTCATCCTTGCCGGCCAAGGGCGAAGATACCGAAACGTGATCCTCGCCGACGACCTGGATGACGCGCGCGAGAAGGCGATGCAGATGGCGGCAACGCTCACTGGCAATTTCGAAGTGCAGGCTGTTCGGCGCGCCGAGACGAGGGCGCCGGCGGAAAATGCTCTGCCGGGGCCGGAGGGGAGGGCGGCGGACGCGGCGCGGGGTCGGGGATCGGCGAAGGCGGCATAGGCCGCTGTGGCGGAACGGGCGAGGGCTGCTGAGCTGGCATCAGCGCCTCCCGTCCCTGGCGTCGAACCACATCTCCACCACATCCAGCGGATCGGCTGAGCGGCGCTCCGTCACCGTCAGCCTTGGCGGCAGCATCGCGCGCAACTCAGTGAGCGTGTCGGCCACCAGCACGGAGGTGGTGGGCGTATCGATCACGAACCGCGCGATCACCTTGCCGGGGTAATCGGGCTCATCCCGGAACACGATCCACGCCGGCAGCTCACGTCGTGCGATCGCCTCGGCGTGCAGCGTTGCAGCCGTCTCGGGGGTGATGGTCTCGTCGGACACGCTGCAGCTCCGCACTCGGTGATCGGGCGGGAGCCGAACGCCGATCAAGAGGGTGCGGTTGCGGAATAAAGGCCTGCTATCGAATGCGTTACCGTCCGACCGTGCGCCCTCAATCATTCCTCCCGGCGTGGCCGGCGCGCACGATGCGTCCTCGGGGGCAGGGGCTTCCATGAGGCGATCGTCCGTACGCAGGCCCGCGCCTGCTCGTTGTCCCGGATCAGCGGGAAAAGCCGCCGCAGCTCGACCACGGCGCTCAGCTCGCCGCCCTGATCGAAGGCGGCCCGGATCGCAGCGGCGGTCACTTCGTCCACGACGAACATACCAGCAGGATGGGAGCGGGCTGCGGGGCGGGCAAGGCGGATCGCCGTTTATGCACCACCATTGCCAGCTTTGAACGATGCGGGCACGGTCATAAGTGCAACCACCGGCGGGCAGCGGACCCCGCCACCTTGCGCCGTCTCCGGGCCGCCGATCCGCAAATCTGAACCATTTCGCGACGCAGATTATGCTGCAACGCCTGATCTATGCGCCAAGGAGGCCCTATGATGGAACAGCCGTTCGCCGTGATCTTAAGCGAGGCCGAGGGCGCGCAGCAGTTTCGCACCACCATTTCCGCCCCCAGCTTGGACGCAGCCGTCGAGAAAGCCGCCCGGCTCGCCGCGGGCATCGGCTCCGTTGTCGAGTTGGTCAGGCCAGCCCCCAACCTGCCGGCGCCTGCGGCCACGCGGCACACCGAGGGCGCCATCGCCCGCAACACGGCGCTCAGCATCGGCGCAGCGAGGTATCGCGGTCAGCCATGTCATTACGGGCACGGGCGACTGCGCTACGCCAGCTCGGGCGCCTGCATCGCCTGCGCCGAGGAGGCCGGGCAGCGCCGCCGCGAGAAACTGGCCACATGGAAGCTACCGCCCGCCGACCAGCGCCCCACCCCACCCGAGCCGCAAGCCGCCCCAGTCATTTGGTGGAAATCAGGATACCGCTCCACCGACGAGCGGTAACCCGGCCCGTCAGCGCCGCTCTGGCCGGCGTGAGATCACGACGGGACCGAGCGGCAGCGCGGCTTGCGGCGACGAGGCCGCGGAAACCGCCTTCGGGGCAGGGGCCATCTTGGCGCCCACTTCGCCGAGCCGATAGGCGAGCGCATCGAGCCGATCGATCGCGGCCTGGTACGCGCCAAGGATGGCCCGATCGTTGGTCCGCTGGCGCAGATCCTTGAGGGTGGCAATCATCTCCTCGATCGCCGCGATCGGTTCGGCCTGGTCGGCGGGGAGAGCAAGGGAGCTGCCGGGAGCGGGCTTTGCCATGCCCGCAGGATGATGCGGCCCATAGCCCGACGGCAAGCGCACGAACGGGGAACGCGAGATTCGTCGGACGAGTCGCATCGGCCGAGTCGTTGACCGTCGGCATCGGCCGTCCCATCCTGATCGCCCGTTGCGCGCCCGGGGGGACACGCAGCGGCTTCGCAAGGCTACAGGCGGGTGTCCCGCTCCAACCGGGGCGCCCGCCCTCTCTACGCACCCCCCGCCGGGCGAAGTAGTGACGTGCCCGGCGTGTCTCGCGACGCTCGACCGCCATCAGTGTCTCGCCGATGAGATGCGTCGAGAGGGCGAGGAAGCCGGCACGCGGCGCAGCCAGCACTGAGCCGCGCGGGCAGCGGCGAGGTGGAGCTCACCGGCAGTGGCCATGCGCGCGTAGATAGCCAGGCTGCCGAGGGACGCTCGCCGCCACGCATCCTTCACCATTGGTTCAGTAAGCGACAGGTAGTTTCGCACCCAGCCGATGCGGGACCCCGGACGACGACCTCCGGCTCTCGATCGCAGGTGCAAGGAGCGGTCGGCTGCTCCAGAGCCGACGGAAGGGCGCTTCTGCCCCGGGGCGCCCTTCTCTTCCCTCTGCACGCCATGCGTCGCGCTGCTACCGGCTCATCACGTACGCAGCTGCGAGTTCGGCAAGGCGGCGCTTTGCACCGGAGCGGCGATCGGGGGCGTTCCTGGCGCGGGCGGGTCGATCATCAAGCGGCGGGGATTGCCGCCACCGGATCGAACTGATGAGACGGCCGAGAAAATAGCCGAGCCCTATGCCGACCAGTAGGGCGACCAGAGGCTGCCGGCGCACGACATCGGCGAGCGCCTCGGTCTGTTCCTGGGCCACCCTGACGCCGGTAGAGGCTGCCTCGCTCGCCTTGCGGCCGGCGTCGCCGGCCAGCGGTGCACCTCTCTGGCTGAGATAGTCGACCTGCTGGCGGAGTGCGCCCACTCGGTCCTGATCCGAAGCGTTTTTCCTGGCCATGCGCTCGCAACGTTCAATGAGGCGAGCGGATGCTGGCGGGTGAGCCAGCGGGTTCGCCGATATCAGAGTTGCTGCCAAGGATCGAGCGGCGGGACGAACGGCGAACACACGACTTCCGCCGAATCGGGGGGTACGCCATAGAACGTGGCGTGATCGCGGGCATCGTTACCATGCCCGGGTCGGCGGCACCGGGCTGCCGGGCAAGCGGGAAGGAGCGCGGCCATGGAGCAGCAGTTCGTCGGTTTGGATGTGTCGCAGGCAGAGACGGCCGTGTGTGTCGTCGACGCGTCCGGTGTCGCGGTGTGGCAGGGCAAATGCGCTTCCACCCCCGAGGCTATCGGTGCGACGCTCGCGCGCAGGGCACCGCGCGTCGCTCGCATCGCCCTGGAGACCGGCCCGATGTCCGCTTGGCATTGGCGCACCCTGAGCGCGATGGGCTTGCCGGTGGTTTGCATCGACGCCCGGCATGCAAAGTCGGCATTGGCCATGCAGGTCAACAAGACGGACGCCAACGACGCGTTCGGCCTCGCCCAGATCGTACGGACGGGCTGGTATCGCGAAGTCCAGGTCAAGAGCGAGAGCAGCTATCGCACGCGTGGATTGCTTTGCCGCGAGAGCCAAGCTGGTGGGTATGCGCAAGGAGCTCGCCAACCAGCTCCGCGGCTTGCTCAAGGTGTTCGGCCACGTGATCGGGGCGGCCGGAAGGCAGTCATTTGACGCCCGCGTCCGCGCGCTCGCTGCAGGCGACACCGCGCTGTCCACGGCGGCCGAGGCACTGCTGGCGGCCCGCGCCAACTTGGCCGATCAGATCGCGCGGCTCGACAAGTTGCTCCTCACTCAGACGCGCAAGGAGCCTGCTTGACCGCGCCCTTCTCCGGGCTCGGCCGTCCGCTTTCCGCCTCCCTTCCCGCCGACGTTTCCATGCCGGTCGGCTCGGTTCCGGGCGTCGGGGTCATCGCGGTATCTGCCGTCGCGGCCTCCGGGGTCGCGGCATCGGGCGTTGCGAAACCGGATGTCGTGCTGCCCGGCGTTGCAGCGCTGGCCGCGGCGCCTGTCCCGCCGTTCTCCACCTCGACCTCGGTACGGCGCACCGTGTCCTTCACCGTCTCGGTGCGCTCAGTGGCATCCTTGCGGACTGCCACTTCCTCGCGCACCCGCGTGTCCTTGCCGATCACCGCCTCCTCGGAGCGCGCC
>DATIMU010000048.1:0-4733 GCA_035475015.1 Acetobacteraceae bacterium | reverse complement strand
GAGCTACCGGAACTTCGGGATCACCTGCTCGCACAGCAGCTTGAGCGAGTGCATCACGCGATCATTGGGAATCGCCCGGCCGCAGTTGAGTTCGGCGAGGATGCCGTTGAGGCCCAGTTCGGCCCGCAGCCGATGCAGCTTGTCGGCCACCATGTCCGGCGTGCCGATGATGACCTTGTCGCGCAGCGTGTCCTCGTAGGTGATGTTGCGCAGCACCTCGCCGCGCTCGGCGCGCCGCTCGATGGCGCGGGCGCCGGCGGTGCTGGCGCTGGCGGCGATCTGGCTGCCGAGCCAGCGGTAGAAGGACATGATGCTCTCCTCCGGCTGGTCGCGCGCCTCGCGCTCGGTCTCGGCGACGTAGACCGGCACGCGGAGATACACCTGCCCCTCGCCGGGATGTCCGGCGGCTTTCCAGGCTTCTCGATACTCGCGAATCTGCGGCCCAAGCTCCGGCAGCGCACCGAGCCGCACCGCGCAGAAAATCGCATAGCCCATCGCGCCGATCGCCGGGAAGGTGTCGGGGCTGGTGGCGGCGACGCGGATTTCCGGGTGCGGCTGCTGGTAGGGCTTGGGCACCAGGCAGACATCGCGAAAGCTGTGGAAGCGCCCCTCGTAGGTGAAGCGCGGCTGGGTCCAAGCCTGCTTGACGATGTCGAGCGTCTCGGCGAAGCGCTCGCGGCTTTCCGAGTAGGGCACGCCGTAGGCCTCGTAGGTGCGCGGAAAGCCGCTGCGCCCGACGCCGAAGATCAGCCGCCCGTGGCTGATATGGTCCACCGTCGCGGCTTCCTCGGCCAGTTGCAGCGGGTGGCAGAGCGGCAGCACCTGGACGGCGGTGCCGATCTTGATGCGCCTGGTGCGCGCGGCGATGGCCGAGGCGATGGTGAGCGGGGCGGCGAGCACCGACTGCCCCGGGGCGACGTGCAGCTCGGCGAGCCACATCACGTCGAGCCCCCAATCCTCGGCGGCGTCGACTTGTGCGAAGGATTCGGCGAAGGCGCCCGCTTCGGACTGGCCGGGCGGGCACTGAAACTCGTGGAAGACGCCGAACTCCATTCCACGCTCCTCCCATTCCTGAACGGGGATGGTGCGCCGCGCCCGCGTGGAGTTCAACCTGCGGGACGGACGCGACGCTTCATGGACGGCACATGCTCGACTGGGACAATCTCCGCACCTTCCTCGCCATCGCCCGCAGCCACACCCTGTCGGGCGCGGCGCGGGAAATCGGGGTGCGGCAATCGACGATGAGCCGCCGATTGGACACGCTGGAGGCGCGCGCCGGGGTCAAGCTGCTGCAGAAGACCCCGAGCGGGTATCTGCTGACACCGGCCGGCGAGGCGGCGCTCGGCCATGTCGAGCGGATGGAGCAGGAGGCGCTGGCCGCCGAGCTCACCGTCACCGGGCGGGACGAGCGGCTGGAGGGCGTGGTGCGGCTGACCACGGTGGAGACGCTGGCCGTCAGCATCCTGCCGCCGGTGCTCGCGGCGTTCCGCCTGCGCTATCCGGACATCACGCTGGAGATCCTCACCGACACAAGGCTGCTGAGCCTGTCGCGCCGCGAGGCCGACCTGTCGCTGTGGCCCGAGCGGCCGCAGGGCAACGAGCTGATCGCCCGCAAGCTCGCCGACATCGAATACGGCGTCTACGCCAGTGCCGGGTATCTGGCGCGGGCCGGCGCGCCGGATTTCACCAAGGGGGCGCCGGGGCATAGCGTGATCCAGCGGATCGAGATCGGGCAGAACTCGAACGAGATGATCTGGCTGGCGTCATTGACCGGGCGGGCCTCGGTGGCGTTGCGCACGGTCGGCACCGAGATGCAGCTGGCGGCGACCGAGGCGGGCATGGGCATCGCCTGCCTGCCGCACAACCTGGCGACCAGCCGCGCGCTGACCCTGCTCGACGTGCCGGGACCGGCGCCGAGCCGTGAGCTGTGGCTCGCGGTTCACCAGGACACCCGCCGCACCCCGCGCATCCGCGCGCTGATGGAGGCGCTGACGGGAGGCCTGAAGTTTTGAGCCGGATGGCGGACTGAAGTCCGCCCTACGCCGCCCGCCCGTACGCAATCGTAGGGCGGAATTCATTCCGCCATCTTAGTGCGCGTGGCCGTGGCGGTGGTGCAGGTCGGGATAGTGCGGGTGCTTGTGGCGCAACGGCGCGTGGGCGTGCCGATGGACGTGCGGCTCGCCGGGCGGGTCGTCGGCGCTGTGGGCGTGGCGATGATGCGCGTCGTGCACATGCCGGTGCTCGTGCTCCATCGCCTCGTGCAGGTGCTCGTGCTCGTGCCGCTCGGCGAGGTGGAGGGCGACGCCGGCGCCCATGAGGAGGGCGGCGACACAGAACGCGAGCGTGGGCGTAGCGGGGAACAGAGCAAGCGACAGCAGCGCGCCGATGAACGGGGCGAGGGAAAAATAGGCGCTGGTCCGGGCGGTCCCGAGATGCCGCAGTCCGAGGACGAACATCACGAGGCTGACGCCGTAGCCGACGAAACCGACGATCGCGGCCCCCGCCACCGAGGCGGCCGGCGGCCAAACCGCGCCGTCGGCCAGCGCGAGGGCGAGGTTCACCGCGCCGGCGACCAGGCCCTTCGCCATCGCGATCTGCACCGGATCGGCGGCGCTCAGCTTGCGGGTGAGATTGTTATCGATCCCCCAGGCAAGGCACGCCCCGGCGATCGCGACGCTGCCCCAGCCGACCCCGGCCGGGCCGCCCCGCCAGGACAGCAGCAGTGCCCCGCCGAGGATGGCAAGCGCGCCGAGCAGGATGCGCCGGTCCACGTTTTCGCGAAACACCACCCAGGCGATCGCCATCGTCGCCAAGCCCTCGAGGTTGAGCAGCAGCGCGGCGCTGGAGGCGGCGGTCCGGGTGAGGCCGAGCATCAGCAGCAGCGGGCCGATCACGCCGCCGGCGAGGATCACGGCGCCCAGCCACGGCAGGTCGCTCCGCCGCAGCGGCGCCTCGGCCGCCGGAAGCCCGACAAGCCGGCGGCCCAAATGCAGCGCGGCCAATCCGCAGCCGGAGCCGAGATAGAGCAGTCCCGCGAGCAGCCACGGGTCGATCGCTTGCAATAGCAGCTTGGCGAGGGGGGTGCTCGCCCCGAACAGCACCGCCGCGCCAATCGCCAGTGGAGCGCCGGGCCAGACCAGCGCGGATCGGTCGGAGGCCAAGCTCATTGTCCGGTCAGGAATTCCCCGGCGCCGATCCTAGGCTCGGATCGCCTTTCGGTCACGTCCACTGGGGCAGGCGCTTGCGTTTGATCGTGGTGGTCGAGAGGAAGCGCGGGCAGGGTATCTCGCCAGTCGCGGTGGCTTGCCGCGAAGCAGAACCGGTTGGGCTGGCTACGCTTGACAAGTCGACGCAGCGCGGGATTGCCGTCGGGCTCGGTCGGGGCAAATCCCGCGCCTGGGCCATGAATGCGGGAGCGAGTGCGAGAACTGCGGTGGCCAGCGCGATCTTCATTGGTTGAACCTCGTATTTGATGTTCATGGACAAGATGAACGGATAAACCTTTGGCCGGTTTGGAATAGCTCGCGGTTCATTGATACGGGCGCGATCTCGGGCTATCTCCGCCGAGCATCATGGACAGCCTCACCCCCGACCCGGTCCTGCAAGGCCCGCTGCCCGCCTACCGTGGCCTTGTCGCGCGCGGCGAGCTCGCCCCCGACCCGGCGCAGGCGCTGGCCGCCGAGCGGCTGCAGGATCTGTGGGCCAAGCTGCGCGGCTACGACCCGCCTTTGCGGGCGGTCGGCAACGGCTTCCTCTCCCGCCTGCTGCGCCGCAAGCCGGTGGACGAGGCGGGCGAGGATCGGCCGAACGGGCTCTATCTCGTGGGCGAGGTCGGGCGCGGCAAATCCATGCTGATGGACCTGTTCTTCGCTTCGGCCGACGTGGCACGGAAGAGGCGCATCCATTTCCATCGCTTCATGCAGGACGCCCACGCCCGCATCCACGCCTGGAGGCGCGCCAACCCCGACGCCGACGACCCCATCCCGCCGCTCGCCGACGCCATCGCGGCCGAGGCGGCGCTGCTCTGCTTCGACGAGTTCCAGGTCAACGACATCGCCGACGCGATGATCCTGGGGCGGCTGTTCCAGGCGCTGTTCGACCGCTCGGTGGTGGTGGTCGCGACGTCGAACACGCGGCCCGATGATCTGTTCAAGGGCCAGCCCGGCCGCGACGCCTTCCTGCCGTTCATCGCCCTCATCAAGCAGCGCCTCGACGTGCTGATGATCGACGGCGGGAGGGACTTCCGGCGCGCGCGGCTGCACGGGATGCCGACCTGGCATGTGCCCGCCGACGCGCGAGCCGAGCGCGCGCTCGATCTCGCCTTCGCCGAACTCACCGGCCACGCGGCGGCGCGGCCCGAGCGGCTGACGGTGATGGGCCGCACGTTGGAGGTGCCGCTGGCCGCCGAGGGGGTCGCGCGGTTCGACTTCGAGGCGCTCTGCGGCCAGCCGCTCGGCGCGGGCGACTATCTCGCGCTGGCGACACATTTCCATACGCTGATCCTCGACGCCATCCCGCGGCTGTCGCCGGACAATTACGACGAGGCGCGACGCTTCATCGTGCTCATCGATACGCTCTATGAGCATCGGGTGAAGCTGCTGGCTTCCGCTGCTGCCCCGCCGGACCAGCTCTACCAGCGCGGCGAGAACGCCCGCATGTTCGAGCGCACCGCCTCCCGGCTCGAGGAGATGCAGAGCCAGGATTGGCTGGGGCTCGCGCACTTGACGTGAGCG
>DATIMU010000047.1:0-6962 GCA_035475015.1 Acetobacteraceae bacterium | reverse complement strand
GGCGGGCGTCCGGCTGGAAACGCTGGCACGTTTGGCAGGCGTGGCGCCGGCGCGTGCGGCGGCGATGCTGGCCGATGCGCCCGTCTTGATCGGGCGCGGCGGAGTGGCGATGACGCAAGCCGCGTTCGATACCGTTCTCGCGCAAATCCCCGTCCGGCTCGCGACCTCCGAGCCGACTCACCCCGATGGACTATCGCGCGATCAGCTCGCCGCCCTGCTCCCGGAGGCGGGCGCCGCCGTGCTCGACGAAGCCATCGCCCGCCTAGTCGCGCGGGGCGCGCTACTGCACGCGAGCGGCTCGCTGCGCGTCCGGCGCGAGGCCCGCGAGCAGGACCGGGCGCGCGAGGAGGCGGCACTCGCCGCTCGGCTTGCCGAGATGCTGCGGCAGGGCGGTCTCAGCCCGCCCGACCCCGCCAAGCTGGCCGCTGAGCCGCGCGCCAAACGGCTGCTCGACCGGCTGGTGCGCGAGGGCGTGGCGATCCGCACGCTCGACCGCGTGCAGAAGCGGGAAATCCTGTTCCACCATGACGCGGTCGAGGCGGCGCGCCGTCGGTTGGCCCCGCTGCTCGCCAAGGCGCCGGGCCTGCTGACCGGCGAGGCGGGCGCGGCCCTCGGCATCTCGCGCAAATACAGTGTGCCGCTGCTCGAATATCTCGACGCGACCGGCTTCACCCGCCGCTCGGGCGACCGCAGGATGCTCGCCCGGCCGGCCGAGACCGGATAGAACGAAACACCAAGGAGGCGACAGGGGTCTGGTGGCCCCCCTGGTCTTCAAAACCAGTGACCCGCCAACAGCGGGCGGTGGGTTCGATTCCCATCCGCCTCCGCCAGACCGGTCGGCTGTCACGACGCCAGCCATTACAGCTATAGTGAGGCCGGCCGGGGCGACGCGGCTAGAGCGGTTTCAGGATGACAGCAACCGCACCCGCATCATCGTCATTGCCGGGCTCGACCCGGCAATCAACCGCGACACAGCGGGCTATGGCACCTGATGGCCGGATCACGTCCGGCCATGACGAAGTAGAAAACGGATGCGGTCTGCCTGACATCGGTCTATGCGTGGCCCGCCATCACGAATTCGTCCTGTCCAGTGACGCGGATGACCGCGGCGAACAGGCGCAGCGCGTCCGGGCCGCCGTGATCGGCCAGGCGTCCGGCCTCGATCTCGCGTGCCAGGGTCTCCGCTTGTCCCGCGAGCAGTTCCGCCGCCCGGCCGAGGGCGGCCCGCGACAGGGTCAGTTGCAGGTCGTCGGAGAGCAGGTTCCAGTCGGAAAGCATGATGCTTTTTCCGGATGTCGGGCCCTTTTGGCGATTGCGGATTAGCGCCGCGAGGCAGCACGGAGCGCACGCGGTCAGCGGCGAATGTCGCCCAATCAGGTTAACGCGAGGTTGGCGCGGCGCGCAGACTACGTGAGGCGAACCTCGACCGTGGGCAGAGAGGTGAATGCGACCGTCACCAACGCCGGTCCGTCGAGCCAGATCGGCGGCGTCACGCTGCCCAGCATCACCACCTGTCCGGCGCGCAGCCCGCCGAATGCGGCGGCCTCCTCCGAGCCCGCGAGCCAGGCCAGGCAGTTCAGCGGATGTCCGAGCAGATCCGCGCCGAGCCCCTCGCCGCGCAACTCGCCGTTCACCGTAATGCGTCCAGCGAGCGTGACCACATCGAGCGCCCGCCAGTCCTGCGGCGGATCGCCGGCGATGCAGGCGGCGTGATAGACTTGGTCCGCCATCAGGCTCGGCACGCCGATCGCGGCGAGGTCGCCTTGATAGCGGTTCTCGACGATCTCGATGCCGGCGAACAGCGCGCCCACCGCCGCATGGGCCGCGTCGCGCGTGCACGGTCCGGGCGGCAGGTCGCGTGCCAGCCGCACCAGGATCTCGCATTCCACGCCGGGGTTGGTGAACCCGGCGAAGGGCAGCGCCGCGCCGCTCGGATGCAGCCCGGCGGCGGGCATGAAGCCGGCCACCGGGCCGCTCAGGCCGAGATAGTCCTGCATCCGCTTGGCGGTCGCGCCGATCTTGAAGCCGGCCGGCGGCATCGCGCCCATCCGCCGCGCCAGCGCCGCCTGCGCCGCCGCGCCCTCGGCGGCGCTGCGGGGTGCGAGGTCCGGCGGCAGCGGCACCATGCGCCCGCGCCGCTGGCGGGTGTCCCAGATCAGCCCGGCCACCCGGTCGGGATCGAAGCTCATGCGCGCCTCGCCAGCTCGTAGAGGGCCACGGCCGCCGCCGCCGAGACATTGAGGCTCTCCATCGCGCCCGGCATGGTCAGGACCGCGACCTCGTCACAGGTCTCGCGAGTGAGCCGCCGCAGCCCCTCGCCCTCGGCGCCCAGCACCAGCGCGGGACGGCGCTCGGCGAGGGCGGGGCCGGACAGGGGATTGCCGCCGGCCGCGTCGAGCCCGACCACCCAGCAGCCCGCCGCCTTCAGCGCGATCAGGGTGCGGGCGATGTTGACGGCGCGCAGCAGCGGCACGGTTTCGAGGGCACCCGAGGCCGCCTTGGCGAGCGATCCGGTTTCCTCCGGCGCGTTGCGGTCCTGGGTGATGACCGCCGCCACGCCGAACGCCGCCGCCGAGCGCAGGATCGCGCCGACGTTGCGCGGGTCCGTCACCTGGTCGAGCACCAGCAGCGGCCCCGGCCGTTCCAGCGCGTGCTGCAGCGATGGCGTGGGCAGCAGGTCGGCAAGCAGCGCCGCACCCTGATGCACCACGTCGCGCCCCAGCAGGTGATCGACGCGCGCCCGCTCGGTGCGCTCCGGCTGCAGCGACCAGGGCTGCGGCAGGCGCTGCGCGAGGCTCTGCTCGGCTTCTTCAGTGAGCAGCAGCCGACGCAGGCGACGCGCCGGATTGGCCAGCGCGGCGGCCACCGCGTGCTGGCCGTAGATCCACACCGTGCCGCGCGGCACCTCCGGTGGACGTGGTGCCGCCGGTTCGGCGCGCGGCCGGCGAAACTCGCCGCCGCCACGACCCTGCCCGTGATTGGACGGCCCGAGATGATTGGATGGCGCGTGCGTCGGGCGGCCGTGAAAGGGCTTGCCCGTGGGCCGCTCGCCATGCGCCGTCCGGGCTTGCGAACCTTCCGGCCGCGAACCCTGCCCATGCTGCTGCCCGTGCCCGCGCTGGCTCTGGCCGTGCTCTCGCGGCCCCTGGCCCGGCGGGCGCGGCCCCTGCGGCCGGCGGGGGCCGTGATCGGAGGGCGGGGGACGGCCGGAGCCGCCGGGTCGGCCGGAGTGGGGAGGTTTCATTGCCGGCCGGGTATAGCGGCCCCGGCGGGTGCTGCACAGGCGCCCCTGCCGCCCCGTTCGGAGTTCGTTGACAACCGGCCGCCAATGGCAATTATGCGCGCCTTCGGCGGAGGGGTGCCCGAGTGGCTAAAGGGGGCGGACTGTAAATCCGCTGGCGCACGCCTACGTTGGTTCGAATCCAACCCCCTCCACCACCGTCAACAATTTATAGACGAATATCGCCGACGGTACCGCCCCCTGTCCGGTGGTTCCGACATGTCGATCCCTGCCATCGTCACGGTCTGTTCCGAAATCGCCCGCCACGTCGCGCGCGGGGCGGTTCGTGGCCCATTTCGTATCGTCCGGCACAACATCCCGCGCCGGGTTCATCACGCCTCTCACCACGTCACTCGCCATGTCGTCCGGCACGTCCCGCCAGGGATCGAGATCGTCTGCCACGCGGTAGGCGCGGGATTGATGGGCGCGGGGGTGGCCGCGCTCGGCATGACGGCGGGCGCGGCGCTGGGTCCGCCACCGCCGGCCGTGGTTGCCGATGCGGGGGCGGTTGGCGCGGCAGGGGCATCCGCCGCTTCCGGCCAGGGGGGCGGGGCGACAACCGGGGGCATGGGCGCAGGCGGCCCGCTCCAGGGTTTCGGCGCGATCGGGCAGCCGCCGGGTCTCGCCGCGCTCGCGTCGCCGCAGAATCTTTCCGTCGCCCTGCCCCTCCCGCCGCTCGCGCAACTGCCGCCGCCGCAATTCCCCCCGGATTCGCTGCCCCATCCGCCCACCGACCTGGGGCCGCCCGAGCCGTTCCCCTCGCCGCCGGCGCCCCCACCACCCCCGCCGCCGCCACCCAGCGACATTCCCGAGCCCGCCACCGGGCTCGTGCTGCTCGCCGCCGCCGCCGGGGGTTGGGCGAGCCGTCGCATCTGGGCTCGCCCGTCCGGCCAGGACGAGCGTGGAGCGCCACGCTCCCGAGATCCGCGAGGCGGTTCGCGATGACCGCACGGTGCTTTGCAGGTGAACGGCCCGTGCGCTTATAGTGGCCAGGGTGTGACCGCTTCGCGCTCAGCCACACGGCGCGGGTGTAGCTCAATGGTAGAGCCCCAGCCTTCCAAGCTGGTTGTGCGGGTTCGATCCCCGTCACCCGCTCCACCGCTGCCCAGCCCGCGCCCGAGCGGCGCGTCCCGTGAAAGCCCTTGACAGCAAGCCCTTGACACGGGGGCTCCCGCGCTCTTCATACGCCCCCTGCGCGTCCGGCTTCCTCCGGCGGAGGGGCGGCTGTGCCGTGCAGGGGTGTAGCTCAATTGGCTAGAGCGCCGGTCTCCAAAACCGGAGGCTGGGGGTTCGAGACCCTCCACCCCTGCCAGGAATTCGCAGCAGCCAGGAGTGCGGGCCGGGGCCGGTGGCGCGTTCCCGCGGGACGCGCGCGGTGCTAAAGCAGCCAATTCGCGACAAGGAGTGTTTTCGTGGCGGTCGATCCGGCGAGATTTGTGCGTGAGGTGCGCAGCGAGGTGTCCAAGGTCACCTGGCCGTCGCGCAAGGAGACGCTGGTCACCACCGGCCTGGTGTTCGCGATGGTGGCGCTGGCCGCGGTATTCTTCCTGGTCGTCGATCAGGTCATCGGCATCGGCGTGCGCGCGCTGTTCGCCGCCGGGATCTGAGGAGGTTTGCTTATGGCCAAGCGTTGGTACGTGGTCCACGTCTACTCGGGCTTCGAGAAGAAGATCGCCCAGCAGATCAAGGAGCAGGCCGCCTCGAAGGGGTTGGCCGAGCAGTTCGACGAGGTGCTGGTGCCCTCCGAGCAGGTGGTCGAGGTGCGGCGCGGCCAGAAGGTCAACGCCGAGCACAAATTCTTCCCCGGCTACGTGCTGGTGAAGATGGACCTCACCGACGACGCCTGGCACCTGGTGAAGAACACCCCGAAGGTGACGGGCTTTCTCGGCACCAAGCTGCGCCCCAGCCCAATCAGCGAGGCCGAGGCCGAGCGCATCATGAAGCAGACCCAGGAGGGCGTGGAGCGCCCCCGCCCCGCCGTGCTGTTCGAGGTCGGCGAGCAGGTCCGCGTCGCGGACGGCCCGTTCACCAGCTTCAACGGCACAGTCGAGGAGGTCGACGAGGAAAAGGGCCGCGTCAAGGTCAGTGTCTCGATCTTCGGCCGCTCGACGCCCGTGGAGCTGGAATACAATCAGGTGGAGAAGGCCTGATCCACGACGGTGGGCCTATCGGGCGGCCCGAGCCTCCGCTCAGGCCGCCAGGATGACCCGCGAGCGCGCTTGATCGGGCTCCGGCGGCCAGCGGCAAAGCCGGATCGAGACCTGGCGTTCTTCGGCGCAAACCTCGCAATGCAACTCCTGATCGCCGGCGAGCCGGCCCAGTTCGGCGTCGCCCATGCCGCACTCGGGACATTGGAAGTGCCAGAAGCCGTCCTGGCGCATCGCAACTCTCCTCGGGAGTGAACGAGATCGATCGTGTACTCCCGCGTCGCCGATTCGGGCGAGGGCCCTCGCCGCCGGCGACTAGCGCGAACCGCGACCGATCCGGCCGCTAGAACTCGAACTCGGGCCCGTCGACATAGCGAAATCGCTCCAGCGCATCCGCGCGTAACGTGAAGCCGAGCCCCACCCGATCAGGGGCGTGCACCATGCCATCCGGGCGGATGTCGAACGGCTCGTCGAAGAGGTCCCACATCATAGGCATGTAGCCTTGCGTGACCTCGAGAATGTGGCAGTTGGCGGCTGCCATCGCGACGTGGATGCTCGCCGCGAACAGCACGCCACTGCCCCAGGCGTGGGGTGCCAGACGTACGCCGTGCGCGGAGGTGAGCGCCGCGATGCGCCGGATCTCCGTCAAGCCACCCGCGCGAGCGACGTCCGGCTGTGCGATATCGAGGGCACGACGCTCCAGCAGATCCCGGAAGTCGAATCGCGTGAATTCGCGCTCACCGGAGGCGATGGGGATGGTCGTCGAACGCCGCACCTCCGCCTGTCCGGCGTGATCGTCCGGCGATACCGGCTCCTCGAACCAGGCGATGTCGTAGGGCTCCAGCTCCCGGGCAAGCTTGATCGCGGTGGCAACCTCCAACGAGCCGTGTGCGTCGACCATCAGCTCGACTTGGGAGCCGAGCCCGCGACGGGCGGCCTTCACTCGGCGGACGCAGTTGGCGATCGAGAATCCGTCGCGGCCGACCACGCGCATCTTGCAAGCCGTGAAGCCCTTCGCGGCGTAGCCCGCGAGTTCCGCCTCGGCCTCCTCGCCCGGCGCCCAGCCGCCACTCGCATAGCCGCGGACCACGCTGCGCACCGCGCCGAGCGCCTGATACAGCGGGACGCCAAGTGCCTGCGCCTTGACGTCCCACACCGCGATGTCGACGCCGGCGATCGCCTCCATGATGACGCCACGGCGCCGGCTTTCGTCGGCCTGCGTCACGCCGCGCTCGAGCGCCGGCCGGCTGCGCGAGCCGTTGTACATCTTTTCGTAGATGCGTTCAGAGAACATCGGATCCTCGCCCACACATTCCGATGCGAGCTCGTGCTCGACGATCGCCGCGACGATCGGCGGAGTGCCGAGTGCGGCGCCGATGCCGATGAGCCCGCTGTCGGTCTCGACCCGGATCAGCGTCGCATCGCTCTTCACCTTGGTGCCGAGGTCGGTGCGGTGGCGGTTCGCCATCGGAACCTGCGCGGACATCGGAATGGCGGAAACTTTCACGATCTTCATGGCTCGTTCTTCCCTGGTC
>DATIMU010000046.1:0-5070 GCA_035475015.1 Acetobacteraceae bacterium | reverse complement strand
GCTCGGCGATCGCTTCGGGCGAGACCGAAGCGATCGCGCGCGACTGGGAGGCGATGCGGCCCTATGTCCCGGCGGCTTTCCGGGAGATCGCCATGCCGCTCAATCGCCCTCGTATCCTCTTCATCGTCTGCCTCGGCGTGCTGATCGCGCAGCTCGACACCTCGGTGGTCAATCTCGCGGCGCGCAGCATCGGCGCCGACCTGCGCGCCGGGGTGGGCGCGCTGCAATGGGTGCTCGACGCCTACAATCTTGCCTATGCCTGCCTGCTGCTGACCGGCGGCACGCTGGGCGACCTGTATGGGCGGCGGCGCGTCTTTTTGCTCGGCATCCTGCTGTTCGCGGCCGGATCGCTGCTCTGCGGCCTGGCTCCCGGCGTCGCGGTGCTGATCACCGGGCGGGCGCTGACCGGGCTCGGCGCCGCGCTGGCGCTGCCGAGCTCGCTCGCGATCATCGCCGACGTGTTCCCCGCGGGGCGCGAGCGGTCGCGGGCGATCGGCGTGTGGGCGAGTTGCAACGGCATAGCACTCGCCGTGGGACCGACCGCCGGCGGCGTCCTGCTGGAGCTGGCCGGGTGGCGGAGCATCTTCCTGGTGGTGGTGCCGGTCGCTGCACTTGCGGTGGCGATGGGACTGCGCGACCTGCCGGAATCGGCGGCTCCCGAGGGGCGGCGGCTGGACCTGCCCGGCCAGACCCTCGCCATCGCCGCACTCGGCCTGCTGTCGCTGGCGGTGATCGAGGGGCCGCGCTGGGGCTGGGGTGCGGCGTCCACGATCGGCTGCGGCATCGCCGGAGTGCTGGCGCTGGCGCTGTTCCTGTCGGCGCAGGCGCGAGGGCGGGCGCCGATGGTGCCGCTCGGCCTGTTCCGCTCGGCGCCGTTCTCGGCCGCCATGCTGATCGCCGCGCTGATGACCTTCGGCATCTACGCGATGCTGTTCCTGCTGCCGATCTACCTGCAGGCGGTGCGCGGCATCGGCGTGGTGTGGGCCGGGCTCGCGATGCTGCCAATGGCGCTCGCCTTCGTCACCCTGTCCCGCCGGTCGGGCGCGCTCGCCTCGGAATGGGGTGCGCGCGCGGTGATGGCGGCGGGCATGGCGTGCATGGCGGGCGGGCTGCTCGGCCTGGCGCTCGTCGGGCGGGCGACGCCGTTCTGGGCGGTGGAGCTTTTTGCCCTTGTGGTCGGCGCGGGGCTCGGGCTCAACGGCGGGCCGGTGATGGCCGTCGCGGTGGCGAGCGCGCCGGCCGAGCGTTCGGGCACCGCGTCGGGCCTCGGCAACACCGCGCGGATGGTGGGGGCGACGCTCGGCGTGGCGGTGCTCGGCGCGGTGTTCGCCTCGCACGCCGGGCAGGGTGCGTCGGACGTCTCCGGCGTGCTCGCGGGCTTCCGCTTGGCGATGCTCGGGAGTGCCGCGAGCGCCTGCGCCGGGTGCCTGGTGACGCTCGCCCTGATCGACCGACGCGCGCTGCTCGCGCGCGCCGGGTAGTTTCAGACGTTGGCGCCCTCGATCAGGTCGCCGAAGCGGTCCCAGGTCTTGCCGTTCCAGCGCATCATCTGCAGTTGGCGCAGCGGGCGGTAGTTGGTCGGGCTGGTGGTCTGGGTGATGCCGGGCAGCAGGATCGGGTTGGCCAGGTGATCGAGGCTGAGGGCCTGGTGCATGATGCTCTCGCGCGACAGATCGTTGCCGCAGGCGCGCAGCACATGCGCCATCGTCTGCGGCAGGCCGTAGCCGTAGACGTTGCCGGAATCCTTGAGATCGCCGTCCGGGTAGTGCTTGGCCATGAAGTCGCGCCAGCCCTGCATCCCGGGATCATTGGCCCAGGCGGGATCGGTCGAATCCTTGAGGAAGGCGGAGCTGACGACGCCGATGCCGCGCTCGGGGCCGGCCGGGATCATCACCACGCCGACCGAGACCGAGACGTTGCTCATCAGGTGTAGCGGGTGCCAGTCGAGTTCGCTCACCTTGCGGATGATGAGAGCGGCGAACTTGGTGGATGCCGCGTTCATCAGCACGTCGCAGCCATCGCTCTTGAGGCTGACGAGCTGGCTGTCGACCGAAGCGTCGGTCAGCTCGAAGGAGACGGTGGGGACGTTCTTCATCGCCTCGGCGCCGAGCACGTCCCGCATCCCGGCGATGTAGTCCTTACCGAAATCGTCGTTCTGATAGATGATGCCAAGCTTGCCCTTGGGCCTCTCGCGCTGGATGTACTTGGCGTAGATCTGCGCCTCGACCCGGTAGCTCGGCTGCCAGCCGATGGTCCACGGGTGCTCCTTGTAGTCGCCCCATTTGTCGGCGCCGGTGGCGAGGAACAGATGCGGCACCTTTTTCTGGTTGAGGTATTTGACCACCGCGGTGTTGGAGGCGGTGCCCAGCGTGTTGAACAGGCACGCGACGCCGTCCTGCTCGACCAGGCGGCGAATTTGCTCGACGGTCTTGGGCGGGCTCGCCGCGTCGTCGTAGGTGATGAAGTTTACCTTGCGGCCGTTGATGCCGCCCTGCTCGTTGAGCATCCGGAAATACACCGCCTCGCACCGCCCGATGGCGGCGTAGCCCGAGGCGGGGCCGCTATAGGGCATGGTGTTGCCGATCTTGATTTCGGTGGCGGTGACGCCGGGGCTCTGCTCGGCGTGCGCCCGGCGGGCGAGGGCAGGGGCGGCCAATACGACGGCGCCGCCGCCCAGCACGGTCCTTCGACGCAGCATGATGCGGAATCCTCCCCAATTTTGTTGAGCGCGGCTCTCGCTTGGCCACGCTTGAGGGGAGAGTATCGTTGATTGGCCAGCCCCGTCAGGCCCTCACCCAAGTCTCTCGCAAAGGAGAGGGCTTTTTCTCCTCCCTCTCCCTTTGGGAGAGGGTCGGGTTGAGGGGCTAGGCGGCGCGGCGGGCGGCCAGGGCGGCGGGGAGTTGGCCGATGGCGTGGTCGATCAGGGTCGCGTCCGCCTCGGCGGAGAGGCCGGTCGCCAGCACCTGACGGGCGGCGGCGGTGGCGACCTCGGCGGCGGTGAGGCGGACTTCGTCGAGGGCGGCCTTCTCGGCGGCGGCGATGCGGTCGATCGCCATCTGCTCGCGCCGGCGCGATGCGGCCTCGGCCTCGGCGGTAGCCGCGGCGGCGACCTGCGTGGCCTGGGCCTGGGCGCCTTCCACCAGCCGCCGAGCATCCTCGACGGCGGCGGCACGGCGGGCTTCGGCGTCGCGCAGCATCGCCTCGGCTTCCTGGCGCAGCCGCGCCGCCTCCGCGAGGCTCTCGCGGACCGCCTCGGTGCGCGAGTCCAGTATCTTGGCGAGCGCCTGCCACAGCTTGCGGCCGAAGATCACCACGAACAGGACGAAGGCGACGACCACCCAGGTCTTCGGGTCAGCCCAAAGATTTTCCTCGTGCATGGCGAACCGCTCCTGTGCTCAGCGGCCGCGGGCGGCGAGCGCGCTGCCGACGGCGCCCTCCACCGCGCGCGTGTCGGGCGCGGACCCGGTCAGCCGCTGAATGACCGTGGTCGTCGTCTCGGTCGCCACCTGGCGCAGCGCGTTCATCGCCGAGCCCCGCGCCTCGGCGATGCGTTGCTCGGCCGCTTGCAGTTGCGTCTCCAGCCGCTCGTTCAACACGGCGGTCTGCGCCGCGGCTTCCTGCTTGGCGCGGTCGACCGCGGCATTGATCGCGGCCTGCGCTTCCGCGCGCGCCTTCGCGATGGTCGCGGTGAGTTCGGTCACGGCGTCGGTGGATTTCGTCTTCATCGCGTGCGCCGCCTCGAGATCGGCCTCGAGCATGGCGGCGCGCTGGTCGAGCACGCGCGAGACCTGCGGCAGCGCCCAGCGCGAGCAAAGGATATAGAGCACGATGAAGATGATCGCGCCCCAGACGACCTGGCTCGTCGTCAGCGGATTGCCGAAGTCGAGCTGCGGCATTCCCTCCGCCGCCATCGCCATGCCCGGCAGGCACAGCGCGGCGAGGGCAAGGGCCGCGATCCGGCCCGCGGTCCGGCTGGGACGCGGCATCGGGATCAGACGAACAGGATGATGAAGGCGATGACGAGCGCGTACAGGGCGACGGCTTCCGTGAGCGCGAAGCCCAGGATGGCGAGGCCGAACACGTTGTCGCGGGCCGCCGGGTTGCGGGCGACGCTGTTCACCAGGGCGGCGAAGATGTTCCCGATGCCGACGCCCACCCCGGCGAGCGCGATCACGGCGATACCGGCGCCAAGCTGCTTAGCGGAGATCAAGTCCATCGGAGAATTCCTTTCGTTACGTGCGAGTGGACCGGGCGGAACTCGCCCAGGCCCAAAGCGGTGGAGGAGGGGGTTAGTGGAGGTGGACCGCGTCGTGCAGGTAGATGCAGGTGAGGATGGCGAAGACGTAGGCCTGCAGCACCGCGACGAGGAACTCGAAGCCGATCAGCAGCACGTTGACGCCGAGCGAGACCGCGGCGGGCAGATAGCCGAGCAGTCCCGCCGCGCCGAGCATCACGACGAACGCGCCGAACACCTCCAGCATCACATGGCCGGCCATCATGTTGGCGAACAACCGGACGGAGAGCGAGATGAGGCGCGAGAGATAGGAGAGGATTTCGATCGGCACGAGCAGCGGCAGCAGCACCTTCGGCACGCCCTGGGGGACGAAGTAGCTGAAGAAATGGAAGCCATGCATCCAGATGCCGACCACGGTCGTCATCACGAAGACCAGGATGGTGAGCGCCAGCGTCACCGCGATGTGGCTGGTGAAAGTGAAGAACAGCGGGAACACGCCGAGCAGGTTGCCCAGCAGGATGAAGGCGAACAGCGTGAAGATGAACGGGAAGAACTTGCGCCCGCCGTGGCCGATGGTGCTCTCGCACATCGACAGCACGCCGGTATAGGCGAGCTCCGCCAGCGACTGCAGCCGCCCCGGCACCATCGCGCGCCGCCGCATCCCGATCACCAAGGTGCCGAGGATGAGCACGCACGCCACCAGCATCATCACGTTGGACTGCGTGAAGTAGACCGACGCGCCCGGCTCGCCGAAGGCCGTGGTCAGCTTGAACTGACCCATCGCGTCGATGCCGCCGCCCGATTCGCTCGCCACTTGCCGTCCCCGCTCTCAATCC
>DATIMU010000045.1:0-1629 GCA_035475015.1 Acetobacteraceae bacterium | reverse complement strand
TCGCTGATGGCGGGCGCCGAGGCGCTGCGGGCCGCGGCCCTTGCAGCGATCGTGCTGCTGCTCGCACTCGGCGCGCTCAATCTGCCGCTGCTGGCGCTGCTCGGCTTTGCCGCCGTGTGCGGCACCGTCGTCTACAGCGTGGCCGCGCCGGCGTTGGTGCCCTCGCTGGTGAGTTCGGACCTGCTACCGGCGGCCAATGCGCGGATCGAGCTCGCACGCACCATCGCCTTCGCCAGCGGCCCTGCGCTCGGCGGCGTGCTGGTCGGGTGGTGGGGCGCGAGCCCGGCCTTCGGCTTTGCGGCCGCGCTGTCCGCGATCGCCGTCGTGCTGCTCTCCGGCATCTACGAGCCCGACCGCACGCCGGCCCCCCGGCGGCATCCGTTCCAGGACATCCGCGAGGGCGCGGCCTTCGTGTTTCACCATCCGCTGCTGCGGCCGGTCTTCATCACCCAGTTCATCTTCAACACCGGATGGTTTCTGCAGATCGCGGTGTTCGTGCCGTACGCCGTACGTCACCTCGGCCTGACCGCTGCCGGTGTTGGCACCGTGCTGACGATGTACGGTGTCGGCATGGTGATCGGCGCGCTGTTGGCCACGCGCGTGATGAAGCGCATCGCGTTCGGCACGGTCGTCGGCCTCGGCCCCGTCACCGGCTTCGTCGCCGCCATGGTGATGGCGCTGACGGTGCTGGTCCCCTCGCCCTGGCTGGCGGCCTTGAGCTTCTTCCTGCTCGGCGTCGGGCCGATCCTGTGGGTGATCTCGACCACGACGCTACGCCAGTCCGTGACCCCGCCACGCCTGCTCGGCCGCGTCTCCGCCATCAACATCATGAGCTACGGCGCCCGCCCGGTCGGCTCGGCGCTGGGTGCGATCGTCGGCGGCCTCTGGAGCGCGGAAGCTTGCCTCTATCTCGCGGCGGCGGTGTTCGGCGTGCAGGCGCTGGTGATCTGGCTCTCGCCCGCGGTGGCGCTGGACCGGCAGCCGGACATGGTGGGCGATGAGGCGGTGGCGCGGTGTTAGCCGCACCGCCATTGCGAGCGAAGCGAAGCAATCCAGAATCGTCCACGGAGGCAGTCTGGATTGCTTCGTCGCAAGAGCTCCTCGCAATGACGGAGTATGTTGTAACAGCTAGCCTATCCCGCCAGATACCGCTCGTAGCTCCCCGTCACCGGCTCGCTCGCGTCGACCTCGGGATCGAGCGTGTAGAGATCCTGCGCGCGGCCGATGCCACGCAACGCGTAGCGGCCGGTGGAGACGAGGTAGCGGCGGCCGGCGGCGTCAAGGCCCTTGTAGAACTCCGCCGAGGCCAGCAGCTCGCGATCGACAGAACGGCTCATCGAGGCGATGCGACTGACCTCGTTCACGGTCGGGCCGACCACGGTGAAATCAAGCCGGTCCTCGCTGCCGATATTGCCGTAGAAGACCTCGCCGACATGCAGGCCGATATAGGCGGACGTGATGGGACGGCCCTCGGCGCCCCGCCGCAGGTTCAGCGCCGCCACGTTCTTGCGGAACAAATGCTCGGCGCGCAACGCCGCGCGCCGGGCATGCGCCATGTCCTCGCCGGTGAACATCGCGAGCACGCCGTCGCCGATCAGCTTCAAGACGTCGCCACCGGCGTCGTGGATC
>DATIMU010000044.1:0-6350 GCA_035475015.1 Acetobacteraceae bacterium | reverse complement strand
AACGGCTCGTAATCGAAGGCACGGATGAATGGTTCGAGCAACCCGGCAACCGGCGCGAACTCCCGCTCGAAATGCCGCCAGCGCGCCACCGATGACGAATATAGGGGTTGCGCGACCTGATTGCGGCTCGGGCTGGCGATGAATTTCCCGGCGACGTTCTCGTGGAAATCGGCCACCGCCGGCTCCCAGCGCAGCCCGAGGAAGTCGAACACGCGGCGGAACACCGGCTCGAATTGCGTCACCGCGTCCTCGTAGCGGAACTCGATGACATCGAGCGTCAGCAGCGGCTTGACGTGCATCCACCAGTCCATGACCAGCGCATAGAATTCCGCCGTCCCCCGCCAGGTCAGCAGATGCACGGTGGTTTGCGACGGCACCATGAGCTGCATGAAGCAGCTGATGCAGACGTCGCGCGGGTCGCGCATCACGAACACCACCTTGGCGTCCGGGAAGATCACGTTGATGAGCCCGAGATCGACCGTGTTCATGGTGAACTTGTCGACGAAGGCGCGCTGCCCGATGGCGCCGCCGAAGCGCTGCCGCACCAGTTTCCAATACAGCGCGCGCAGGCGCAGGACACCGGGGCGATCCAGCCGGCGCAGCTTGTCCGCGACCGACGCGCCGCCCGGCTCCATCCGGTGCAGCTCGCGGTTCAGCGCCGGGACGAAGCCCTCCTCGTCGGCGACAAATATGTCGGGATGGGCGTCCAGTATCTCCTGGGTCAGCGTGGTCCCCGAGCGCATGAAGCCGATGACGAAGATCGGCGCCGGCTGATCGGGCGGGAACGCCGTTCCCGACCAGCGGCCGAGCAGCTCCCGATCGAAGCCCGTCTTGCTCGCCTTGAGCAGGTTCGGGATGAAAGCCGCGTCTTGCTCGCTGAACTCCGGCAATGCGGCCGACAGGCGGGCGGAGGCGTGCAGGTGGGAAAACACCTGATCGTACGCGCCGAGATTGTCGAGCACGCGGGCCAATTCCTTGCGGGTGCGAAATTCTTCCTGCGCCGTCGGCTGGCGGCCCAGAACCGCTTCCAGGCGACCCCTCGCGGCGTCGTTCTGCCTTGCATCGGCCTCCAGGCTTCCTTGCAGGATCTGCATCATCGTGTTGTCGGGCGCGAGCTCCACCGCGCGCCGACCGGCATCCAGCGCCTCCGGCAGCCGATTGAGCTGGGAATATGTGAGCGTCAGGAGCTGCCAGCCCCGGGGCTCCGACGGATTGATCTCTACCGCCCGCTGCCCGAGTTCCAGCGCCCCCGCGAAATCCCGCCAGTGCTGCAATTCCTCGACGAGTTCCAGCGCCAGGCTGGTGCCGCCGCTCCCGGCCGCCGCGCGGAGAAAATGCTGGCCGGCTTGCCGCAAGTAGGCGGTGCCCTCGTCGAGCCGCCCGACGCTGCACAAGGACTGGCCGAGCCACGCCTTGGCCTCGGCGTGGTCGGGGTTTTCCGCCAGCGCCTTCTCGAACCACCCAATCGCCGCGATCGTGTCGTGCGCCTCGACCGCCGCGTAGGCGCGCTCAATGGAACTGGTCACGGATGGAGATTCTCCGGTTGTGGCGGCGCCGCGCCTATTTGGTGCCGGCCAGCCGACTCTCCGCCATCGGCCGCCACGGCGCGTCGGGCGGGGCCTCGGCGAGCGCGCGGCGGAACAGGCCGGCGGCCTCGTCGGTGACGCGGCCCTCGCTTTCGGTGATCGCCTCGGCGGTCTCGGCGGCGAGCGTCGGGTCGAAGCGGATGCCGAGCGCCTTGCGCCATGCCTCGGCCGCCGCCGTCATGTCGCGCCGCCGCGCTTCCGCCCCGCCGAGCAGTTGATAGCCCTGTCGCGCCTGCTCCGAGTGCTGGTCGAGGGTCGCGAGCTTCTGGCGCAGGACCGGGATCAGCGCCGCCTCCTGCCGGGCCTGCTCGCGCATCGCGACCAGGCGCGGCGTATCGCCGACCGAGGGCAGCCAGGGCACGCCGCCGACGATGTAGAGAGCGAAGGCGATCGCCGGTACCAGCACCAGCGCGAAGACGAGCGGGCCGCGCGAGGTGAGGGCGGGCGGCGCGTCGCGATCCTCGGCCACGGCCAGGATGCGGCGCTGCACCTCCAGCACGCCGGTGGCGTGCTCGGGTGCGGCGATCCGTCCCTCCGCGAGATCCCGGTCAAGCTCGACGAGCTGGCCACGGTGCAGCGCAAGTGCCGCCTCCCGCCGCCCGCGCGCCGCCGCCGAGCGGCGCAGCCCGAGCCCGAGCGGCGCCATCGCGACCACCGCCAGCGCCAGGATGGCCAGCCAGATCACGACTTCAGCAGATCGGCCAGCCGCCGCCGCTCCTCGTCGGACAGCGGCGTCGGGGCCGGGTTGCGGCGGCGACGGGCGAGCACCACCGCGCCGCCACCGACCAGCAGCGCGATCACCGGGGCGCCCCAGAGGGCGGCGGTCAGCGTGTTGAACGGCGGGCGCAGCCGGACGAAATCGCCGTAGCGCGCCGTCATCCAGGCGATGATCTCCTCGTTGCTGTCGCCGGTCAGCACCCGGCTGCGGATGATTTTTCTGAGGTCGCGCGCGAGATCCGCCTCGCTCTCCTCGACGCTCTCGTTCTGGCACACCAGGCAGCGGAGCTGGTGCCCGATCGCCTCGGCGCGGGCCTCCTGCTTGGGGTCGGCCATGAGTTCGGATGGATTGCTCACGGCGTGGGCGGCGGGGGCAAGGGCGAGGAACAACACAGCACAGATCGTCATGACCGGGCTTGACCCGGTCATCAGCCGCCAACCGCTGAGGTGCCGGGCGCGTGATGCCCGGATCAAGTCCGGGCATGACGATGTTGGGCGGGTTGGCGTCCCGCGACCCGCCATCACGCGAATTTCCGCAGCAGCGGGTCAAGCTGCTGCGCCACGACGTCCTCCGACAGCGGCCCGGCCCAGCGCCAGCGGACGATGCCGGTGCGGTCCACGAGATAGCTCTCGGGCACGCCGTAGACCCCGAAGTCGATCGCCACCCGCCCCGGCTCGTCGCGCGCGATGCGGGCGTAGGGGTCGCCGGTGCGCTTGAGGAAGGCGGCCGTGGCGTCCGGCTTGTCCTTGTAGGCGATCCCCCAGATCGGCGTGTTCGCCGCGTGCAGCCGCATCAGCAGTGGCGCCTCGATCACGCAGGGCACGCACCAGCTGGCGAAGAAATTAATCAGCACCGGCCGGCCCGCCGCGAGCACGTCGGCGCTCGAAAAGCCCGCACCCGGCGGCTGCCCCGGCAAGGAGAACTCCGGCAGCTTCTTGCCGATCAACATGCTGGGCACGCCGCGCGGGTCGAACGTGCCGTCCCGCATCCGGCCGAGCATCGCCCAGAATCCGACGCCGCCGGCCGCCGCGATGGCGAGCGGGGAGAGCAGGACCAGGCGGCGCTTGATCGTCCTGTCGATCATCCGAGCCTCAGGCCGGCACGGCCAGGCTGCGCTTGGCCGGCGCGCCGACGCGGAGCCGCCGGTCCGCCAGCGACAGGCTGCCGCCCACCGCCATCACCAGCGCGCCGAGCCAGATCCACGGCGCCAGCGGGTTGTAGTGCAGCCGCAGCACCGCCTCGCCGTCGCGCTCCTCGCCGAGCACCGTGTAGATATCCGCGAGCCCGTTGGTGTGGATCGCGGCGTCGGTGACGGTGGTGGTCTGGGTGGTGAAGGCGCGGCGCGACGGGTGCATCGTCAGCAGCACCTTTCCGTCGCGCGACACGGCGATGTCGGCCACCCGCGAGTTGTAGTTCGGCCCGGTCTCGTTGTGCAGCGACTCCAGGGTGAAGTCGTAGCCGGCGAGCTTCACCGTGGTCCCCGGCTTGACCGCGACGATGGTGCTGACCGCGAGCGACATCCCGGCGATCCCGGCGATCGTCACGCCCATGCCGGCATGGGCGATGCTCGATCCCCACACCGAGAGCGGCTGGCCGGCAAGCCGGGAAAGGCTGGTGCGGAGCGAGACGCGAAACAGCCTCGTGCGCTCGACCAGCTCGGCAAAGGCGCCGACGATCAGCCAGGCCGAGGCCGCGAAGGCCAGCGCCGGCAATCCGCGCCGCAGCCCGAGTGCCGCGATCACACCGACGACCAGGGCCGCCAGCGCCGCCCACCACAGGCGGACCAGCGCGGGGCCGAGCCGCGCACGCTTCCACGGCAGCAACGGCGCCACCGTCATCGCCAGGAACACCGGCGCGGCGAGGGGCAGGACGGTGGATTGGAAATACGGCGGCCCGACGCTGATCTTCACGCCGAACAGCAGGTCGGCGAACAGCGGATAGGTCGTGCCGGTCAGCACGACGGCGGCGATGGAGCAGAGAAAAATATTGTTCAGCACCAGGGCGCCCTCGCGCGAGATCGGCGCGAACAGGCCGGACGGCGACAGCACCGGCGCGCGGAACGCGAACAGCAGCAGCGAGCCGCCGATCACCAGCGCCAGCAGCCCCAGGATGAACACGCCGCGCGCCGGGTCGTTGGCGAAGGAGTGCACCGAGTTGAGGATGCCCGAGCGCACCAGGAAGGTGCCCGACAGGCTCAGCGAGAAGGTGCCGATGGCGAGCAGGATGGTCCAGGTCTTCAGCGCCTCCCGCTTCTCCACCACGATCGCGGAGTGCAGCAGCGCCGTCCCAGTAAGCCAGGGCAACAGGGAGGCGTTCTCCACCGGGTCCCAGAACCAGTAGCCGCCCCAGCCGAGCTCGTAATACGCCCACCAGGAGCCGAGCGCGATGCCGCCGGTCAACATGCACCACGAGGCGAGCGTCCAGGGCCGCACCCAGCGTCCCCAGGCGGCATCGACGCGGCCTTCGAGTAAGGCGGCGATGGCGAAGGCGAAGGGGATCGCGAAACCGACATAGCCCGCATAGAGCACCGGCGGATGGATTGCGAGGCCGGGGTCCTGCAGCAGCGGGTTCATATCCTGGCCGTCGAGCGGCGGCGGCCAGACGCGCAGGAACGGGTTGCTCTCGGTCAGCGCGTACATCAGGAACCCGGCCGAGACGAAGCCGAGCACGCCGATCACGCGCGCCCGCAGCGCCGACGGCAGGTTGCGGCCGAAAGTCGCCACCGCACCGCCGCACAGCGCGAGGATCAGGCACCACAGGAGAATGGAGCCCTCGTGGTTCCCCCAGGTGCCGGTGATCTTGTAGATCAGCGGCTTCAGCGTGTTGCTGTTCTCGACGATGTTCAGCACGGTGAAATCGTCCGTCACCGCGCTCCACACCAGCGCTCCGTACGAGGCGGCCAGGGCGATGAGTTGCCCGAGCGCCAGTGCGGGGGCCGCGCCCATTAGCCGTGGGTCGCGCCCCTGCGCCCCCCAAATCGGGATCACGGCCTGCGCGGTCGCCAGCGCCACGGCGAGCGCCAGCGCGAAATGACCTAGCTCGGGGATCATCCCTTCTTCTGCCTCGGCTCTAGCGTGTTCCAGGTGGAGGCCGGCGGCGGCGGTCCCGCGTTCGGGTTCCAGTGACCGGTCTTCTTTAGCGCGTCCGCGACATCCTTGGGCATGTAGGTTTCGTCATGCTTGGCCAGCACCTCGGAGGCCCGGAAGGTGCCGTCGGGCCGCATCGTGCCGAGCGCCACCACGCCCTGCCCCTCGCGGAACAGGTCGGGCAGGATGCCGACATAGCTCACCTCCACCGTGCCCTTCCCGTCGGTCACGCGGAACTCGGCGGTGGGCTGCCCGGCGGTCTTTCCGTGATGCACGCTGCCCTGCTCGACCAGCCCGCCGAGCCGGAACGTCCGCCCCGGTGCCGGCGCCTTCTCGGCGATCTCCGAGGGGGCGACGAAGAACACCAGATTGTCGCGGAATGCCGTCAGCGCGAGCGCGGTGGCGGAGCCCAGTCCGATGCCGCAGGCCACCAGCAGCCACAGGCGCCGCCGCTTGCGGGTCATCGCGAGCGCCGGCCCTGGCGTGGGTCGATCGCCGCCAGCCGCCGCCGCGCCGCCGCCATGCGCGTCCAAGCCGCCACGGCGAACCCGACCGGGATCGCGACGCCGAGCGCGTAGGAGGCGATGATGAAGGGCAGGTGCGTCATTGGGCGGCCGCGGCCTGGGCCATCAGCAGCGCCCGGATGCGCCGCTCCATCACGGCGGCACGGGTGCGCGCGATGACGATGGCGGCGAAGCACAGCGAGTAGCCGATCGCCGAGACGAACAGCGGCCAGAGCATCGGCAGATACATGGTGGGCGCGCCGGTGAGCGTGATCGTCGCCGGCTGGTGCAGCGTGTTCCACCAGTCCACGCTGAACTTGATGATCGGCAGGTTCACCACCCCGATCAGCGCCAGCACCGCGCCCGCGCGATAGCCGCGCTGCGGATCATCGAACGCCCGCACCAGCGCGACGTGACCGAGATAGAGGAAGAACAGCACCAGCACCGAGGTCAGCCG
>DATIMU010000043.1:0-3913 GCA_035475015.1 Acetobacteraceae bacterium | reverse complement strand
CTGCCGCACACCCGTCTCCTGCTGCTCGGCGTGCTGCCGAGCGAGCGCTCCGCGTGGACCAGCGAGACCACCGTCACGATCAACCGGATGCTCGCCGCGCGCTTCGATCACGCCGACGACGTGAGCTTCGTGGACGTGACGCCAGTGTTCATGACGGACGGCCGCCTCGACCGCGGCCTGTTCCTCGACCCGCTGCTCAAGCCGCCCGATCCGCCGCTGCACCCGACGGCGCAGGGCCAGGAGAAGATGGCGGCGGCGATCGAGCCGACACTCGCCCGGCTGATGGGCGACCGCAACCACGCCGCGCCGCGCTGAAGGGCATCCGTTTCGTATCCGTCATTGCGAGGAGCGCAGCGACGCGGCAATCCAGGAGGCCGCCCGCGTTTGGGTGCTATGGATCGCCACGCCGCTTTGCGGTTCGCGATGACGCGAAGCTTCCGCGTGAGACGATCAGGCTTCAGCTGCGCCGACTGATCGGGAAGCCAAGCCGCTAATCGAGCGCCCGCTCCAGCAGTTCCAGCACCTCCTTGGCGAACCGCCGCATGTTCGCCACCCGGTCGTTGCCGCCGGTCTCCAGCGTGGCAGCGCGCTCGGTCGGGCCGGCGACGGCGAAGCAGCAATGGCCGGCGGCGTCGCCGTAGCGGTTGCCGGTCGGTCCCGTCGCGCCGCTCTCGCCGATCCCCCAGGTGGTGCCGAGCGTGGTGCGCGCCTTGCGCGCTAGCAGCAGCGCGTAAGGCTCGGTCGAGGCGCGCATCCCCGCCAGCTCGGCCTCTTGCACGCGGGCGAGCTCCGCGCGGGCCGGGCGCGTGTAGATCACGCCTCCGCCGACGAAATAGTTCGACGCACCCGCCACCGACAGCAGCGCCGCCGAGACAAGCCCGCCGGTGGAGCCCTCGAACACCGCCACGGTCTCGCCCCGCGCCTTCAGCCGCGCCCCGATCCGCTCGGCGATCGGCAACAATTCCTGCATGATCTTTCCTCCGTTGCGATGTCTCGCGCGCCTTCGCGCGGCCGTTATGATGTCTCGCCCGCCTTCGCGAGGCCGTTATGATGTCCCGCGCGCCTTCGCGAGGATCGCGTCGACCAGCCGCTGCGACGCCAACGCCTCCTCTCCGGTGACGGCGGGATCGCGCTCCTCCTCGATGGCGTCGACGAAATCGCTGATGAGGTCGCGATGCGCGTCGTGCGAGAACGCCATCACGCTGGCCCCGCCGCCGCTGCCGCCCTGATCCTCCACGACCTCCCGCGTGCCGTCGAGCAACGACACCCGCAGCGCGCCCCCTGACAGCCACGCGCTGCCCTCGGTGCCGATCACGCGGATCACCTCGGCGCTCCCCGGATAGGCCGCGGTCGTCGCCATGATGGTGCCGGGGGCGCCGTTGCCGAGCCGCACCAGTGCCGCCGCATAGTCCTCGGTCTCCATCCGGTGCAGCGCGGTGGTAGCGACCTGGGCCGCGCTGACCTCGCGCACGCCGACCAGCGAGCGGAACAGGTCGAGCGCGTGGATCGCCTGGGTGAGCAGCACGCCGCCGCCGTCGCGCCAGCGGGTGCCGCGCCCCGGCTCGTCGTAGTATTCCTGCGGTCGCCACCACGGCACCACCAGCGACGCCGCCTCGATGCGGCCGAGCGTCCCGGCCTGCAATGCCCGGCGCAGCCGCACGCTGCCGGGGCGGAAGCGGCTCTGCAGCACCACGCCGAGCCGCAACCCGGCGCCGCGTCCCGCCTCGACCAGCCGCTCGGCGCGCTCGATCGAGATGTCGAGCGGCTTCTCGCACAGCACATGCTTTCCCAGCGCGAAGCAACGCCGGGCGAGCTCCAGATGGGTGTTGGCCGGCGACAGCAGGATGACCGCCGCGACCTCCGGGTCGGCGATCGCCTGGTCGATGTCGGTGGTGACCGGGAAAACATGGCGGGCGGCCACGTCCTGCAGCCGATCGCCGCTCGGCGCCGCCGCCCAGCGCACGTCCACCCGGTCGAGCAGATCCCGCAGGCTCTTGGCATGCGGCTCGAACGCATTGCCCAGGCCGATGATCGCGACCCCGAGTCGCACGCTCATCGTCCTGTCTTCCCCTGCCCCGACACGCATGAAGGCTGGCACGCGCCTCCGGGGCCGGCAACGGCAAAGTGTGCTCGGAACTAATGCCCGGAACCGCCTGGCGGGCGGAGCGTCAATACGCCGCACCGCGGGGCCGGACGATGAGGGGACAGGCAGCCATCGCCAATCGCCGGCCGCTCGACTGGCTGAGCTTCTTCCTCGCCGACGTGCAAGGCGGCATCGGCCCGTTCCTGGCCATCTACCTGCTGGGCAGCCGGCATTGGAGCCCGGGCGAGATCGGCGTCGTGCTGACCGTGGGCGGCATCGCGACGGTCGTGGCGCGCGGGCCGGCCGGCGCGCTGGTCGATGCGGTGAAATGGAAGCGCACGCTGATCGCGCTGGCCGCCGCCGCCGTCATGGCGACCGCCTCGGTGATGGCGCTGTGGCCGAATTTCTGGCCCGTGGCGATCGCCCAGGCGCTGACCGGAGCGGCCGACGCCGTATTCCCCGCCGCCTTGTCCGGGATCAGCCTCGGCATCGTCGGCCGGCACTTGTTCACCCGCCGTGTCGGCCGCAACGAGGCGTTCAACCACGGCGGCAACGCCGCCACCGCTATCGCGGCGGGCCTCGCGGGCTATCTGATCGCGCCGGTCGCGGCGCTGTGGATCGTGGTCGCCCTGGCACTGGCCAGCATCGTCGCCTGCTATCGGGTCGACGGCAGGGCGATCGACCACGGGCTTGCCCGCGGCGCCGATGACGGCGACAACGCGCAGCAGCCAGCCCGACTCAAGCTGCTGTTCGAGAACCGCTCCCTCCTGATGTTCACCGCCGCCATCACCCTGTTCCATTTCGCCAACGCGGCGATGCTGCCGCTGCTCGGCGAGGACCTCGCCCGCGCGCACGCGGCGGCCGGCAGCCTGTTCATGGCCGCCTGCATCATTCCCGCGCAGGTCGTGATGGTGCCGATGGCGATCATGGTCGGGCGCCACGCCGATGCCTGGGGAGGCAAGCCGATCTTCCTCGCGGGCTTCGCGGTGCTGCCGGTGCGCAAGCTGCTCTACACGCTGACCACCGATCCCACCCTGCTGATCTCGATCCAGATCCTCGTCGGCGTCGGCGTCGGCGCCGGCATCTTCGGCGCGCTGTTTCCGGTGGTCGTCGCGGACCTCACGAAGGGGGCCGGGCGCTACAATCTCGCCCAGGGCGCGAGCGGCGCGTGCTGGGGGCTGGGGGCGGCGCTGAGCAACGGCGTCGCCGGCGGCATCGTCAACGCGGCGGGGTACGACGCGGCGTTCCTGTTCCTCGCCGGCTGCGCCGTGGCCGCCGTCCTGGTGTTCTGGCTCGGCGTTCCGGAAACCCGCGCCGCCGCGATCGAGGACGCCCCGCCTGCGCCGCTTCCCGCATTGGCCGACTGAGACATGCGCGCGGTCGGCGTCGCCATCGCCGGGCTGGTGGTTGCGCTCGCGCTGGCCGCGGCGGCGGCGCCGTGGCTGATGCCGGCCGACGACGTCATGGCGCGCAAGGTCGCCGCCGCCGGCATCTTCGCCGCGAGCTACCTCGCACTCGCCTTCGGCAAGGTGCCGGGCCTGACCATCGACCGCGCCGGGGTCGCACTGGTCGGCGCCTCGCTGATGGTCGCCTCCGGCGCGCTGACGCCCGAGGACGCCTACCGGGCGATCGACCTCGAGACCATCACCCTGCTGCTGGGGATGATGATCGTCGTCGCCAATCTGCGCTTGTCCGGCTTCTTCGCGCTGGCCAACGCCTGGGTGGCGCGGCGGGCGCATCGGCCGCTCGCGCTGCTGCTGGCAGTGGTCGCTATCTCCGGCGTGTTCTCCGCCTTTCTCGTCAACGACGCGATCTGCCTGGTGCTGACGC
>DATIMU010000042.1:0-6441 GCA_035475015.1 Acetobacteraceae bacterium | reverse complement strand
GATGGGGTGATCTCGGGTGGGAGGCCGACGAACGACCCGAGCGGAAACTCGTTGCGGCTGCTTCCTTCCGGACCTGACCGGGTTGGCGAGGCGCCCGTCCGCCGCCGACCTCCCGGGCCTGCATATCATGGTTTTGCCCCCAGCCTGCAACCCCGGGGCCGCAACCCCTGCCGGTTGCCGGGCTGCGCCCCGCATGGCACCGTCCGTGCATCGAGTCCGCCACCGCATGAGTCCGCCACCGCATCGCCGGAGAGTCGCCTTGCCCTTGATCCTCGCCAGCCGCCCGAACGTCTATTCCGGCAGCCCGCTCAACCGCATGGCGGAGCGGCGGGAGGACGCACAGTGGATCGCGACCGCGCTGGCCAATCCCGAGTCGCTGTTCGTGCCGGTGTGGCGCGCGCGCAACCTCGTCAAGGGCGCCGACGGGCCGAGCTCGCAAGCGGTCTATCTCACCGGCGAGGCGGCGGCGACGCTGCAGATGGCCGGCGGTCCGTGGAGCTTCCTCGGGCTGCTCGACGGCCGCGCGGTGTTCGCGGTGGACATCAGCACCGCCGATGATCCGGTGCCGCTGCTGCCGCCCGAGATCGGCACCTTCGTCGACCTGCGGGCGGTGGGCGGCGGGCGGCTGCCTGCCGGTGACGCCTCGGTGCTGGCGCACGCGCGCGGGCTGATGCACTGGCGGGTGAAGAACCGCTTCTGCGGCGTCTGCGGCGCACCGTGCGAGACCAGGACCGCCGGGCACATGATGCAGTGCAGCCAGTGCGGCGTGCAGCACTTCCCGCGTACCGACCCGGCCGTCATTATGCTGGTGTATCGCGGCGACAGCTGCCTGTTGGGCCACTCCACGCGCTTTCCCAACACGACCATGTACTCGACCCTCGCCGGCTTCGTGGAGCCCGGCGAGAGCTTGGAGGAGGCAGTGCGCCGCGAGGTGCTGGAGGAGGTCGGCGTCGAGGTGGGCGAGGTGAACTACCATTCGAGCCAGCCCTGGCCGTTCCCGGCCAACATCATGCTCGGCTACTACGGCGAGGCGCTGACCGAGCGCATCACCATCGACCCGACCGAGATCAAGGACGCCCGCTGGTTCTCGCGCGACGAGATCCGCAACCCCGAGGCGCACGGCTTCCTGCTGCCCCGCGGCGACAGCATCGCGCGGCGCCTGATCGAGGACTGGATGGCGGCGGGATGAAGTCGTTCACCGCCCTATCAGCCTCGTTCGTGCTTGGATCGGCCCTGCTGGCTGGTTGTGCCGCTCCGCCGGACAACCGGTTCGCCGCCTATCGCACCCCCAACGTCCCACCGGAATGCCGCGCCGCGGTGTACGATGATTCGGGGGTGAAAGAGCTGATTTCCGCCGGCACGGCGGTGCCGGCGTATATGGCCGAGCACCAGAACAAGCTGGCGTTCAAGGAGGCCGAAGCCGAGCGGCGCTGTATGCAGAAGAGGGGCCTGATGCCTGCCGGGGGTGTCGAGCCGGTGAAATACCCGTGGTACCCGCCCCTGTTCTGAGCACCATCGGCTACGAGGGCACGACGATCGCCGCCGTGCTCGACGCCCTGCGCGCCGCGCGGGTGTCGTTGCTGATCGACGTCCGCGCCGTCGCCTCGTCGCGCAAGCCCGGCTTCTCCAAGCGCCTGCTCGCCGCCGGATTGGCGGAGCAAGGCATCGGCTACCTACATCTGCAGGGCCTCGGCACCCCGAAGGAGGGCCGCCAGGCGGTGCGCGCCGGGCATCCGGAGCGGATGCGGACGATCTTCGCCGAGCATATGCGCTCCGACCGGGCGCAGGCGGAACTGGCGCGCGCCAAGGTCGAGGGGCTACGGACGCACGCCTGCCTGCTCTGTTTCGAGCGTGACCACCGCACCTGCCATCGCGCAATCCTGGCCGATCTGATCGCCGCGGAAACCGGTCAGGCAATCACGCATCTGCTGCCCTGAGCGACGCGATCGGTGATCGCCGGGCGGGACGACGGCGTCGGCAAATTCATCGGCATTCAGCTATTGCTGCTGAGCTTCGCGTCGGGGTGCATGGACATCCTCAGCTACACCCGGCTGGGGCAGGTCTTCACCTCGGCGATGACGGGCAACGCCGCCCTGCTCGGGCTGGACATCGGGCAAGGCAACCTCGCGGCGACCTCCCGCAATCTCGCGGCATTCGCGGGATTCCTGGGCGGGCTCGCGGTCGGCGCGGCCCTGCTGCGGGGACGCCAGCAAGCGCTCGGCTGGTCGCGCGCGATCACCTGGACCCTGGTGCTGGAGGAGGTGCTGCTGGTCGGGTTCGCCGCCCTTTGGCAAATCGGCGATGGTCCGTCTTCGGGTCGATTGCTCTACGGCCTGATCGTCCTCTCGGGGATCGCGATGGGGATGCAGAGCACGGTCGCGCACAGTGTCGGGGTGCCCGGGATCACCACCACCTATTTCACGGGCACGCTCACCGGCATCGTCATCGGACTGATCGGGAAGCCCGCACCGCCCCGGACCCCCCAGGAACAGACCCCACGGCGGCGGCATCGGCTCGGATGGCCCGCGTTCGCATTCCTGATCTACGTCGCGGGCGCGGCACTGACCGGGCTGCTGGAGGCGCGCCCTCCGCCTTGGCTCGCGGCAGCGCCAGTATTCGTGGTACCGGTGTTTGTGGTGCCGGCGCTGCCCGCCATGACGCTGGTCGTCGTGTTGCTCATGGCGGCGCTGAGCGCTGTCATCGGCGCCCGGCGGCGGGGCCAAGCCGCCCCATGAAGCCGCGGCTCAATCCGCCCCGGAGACGGCGCGCACGGGTGGCGTCGCGGGTGGCGCGGGCACCGCCAGGTCCTCGTCGATCTCGGTGATCGAGCGGCCGCGCGTCTCGATGCCGAACGCCAGGAAGGCCACCCCGGTCAGCGCCAGCCAGGCGGCGAGATAGACGAAGGCCGGGACGATCGCATCCAGCTTCGCCTCCGGCTTGATGATGTTGGACGAACCGACGATCAGCGCGAGACCCAGCGGCCCGATGATCTTGCCGAGACCGCCGAAGCCATAGGCCGAGCCCATGCCGGTGGTGCGCAGCCGCGCCGGCCAGACCTCCGCCATGTACGGGCCGAGGATGGCGAAGCCGCCGTCGTAGAAGAACGCCGCCGCGATCAGCAGCAGCCAGAACAGCGAATAGGTGCCGATGAAAACGTCGTACGACAGGCCCGCCAGCAGCACGAACAGGGCGCCGCCGAAGCCGCACAGCATCCCGCCGACGCGCCGCCCGATGCGGTCCGACATCAGCGAGAAGGCGACGCGGCCGACCAGCCCGCCGATGGTGATGAAGATGAACAGGTAGGACGCATCGGCGGGCTTCACCCGCAGCAGCAGCACGAACAGTGTCGGCACCCACAGCGTCACGCCATAGGCCCCGGTCTGCGCGCCGAGGCTGGCGATCCAGGAGACCGCGAGGCTGCGCGGATAGCGGAACAACTCCGCCCAGCCGACCGGCTTCGGCTCCTCGATGGCGGTCGGCAGCCTCAGCGACTCGGGCCGCACCTGCATCGCCCAGGCGAGCGAGCGGCGAGCTTCCTCGAGCCGACCCATGCGGGCCAGCCAGTGCGGCGATTCGGGAACCCAGGCGCGGATCAGCAAGGTCATCGCGGCGGGTGCCAATCCGACCAGGAACAGCCCGCGCCAGCCGATCTCGGGGGCGAGGAAGGCCCCGAGGATGGCGCCGATCATGACGCCCGCCGGGATCGCCGCCGTCACGATCCCGCCCACGAAGCCGCGCTTGCAGGTGGGGACGAACTCCTGCACCAGCGGCAAATCCACCGCGTAGAGCCCGCCCACGCCGAAGCCCACGATGAAGCGGAACACGGTCAGGTAAATCCAGCCGTTGTCCGGCGTGAGCGCGAGCAGGCCGGTGGCGACGGAGAAATTCAGCACGGTCGCGATGAACACGCGCCGCCGCCCGATGCGGTCCGCGAGCCAGCCCCAGAAGCCCGCGCCGATCATCGCGCCGACCCCCGAGGAGAGCAGGATGACCGCCGATTGTCCGTAGGTGAGATGCCACGGCCCGATGATGAAGGCGAGCACGAAGCCGATCAGGAAGTAGTCGAAGAACTCCAGCGCGTCGCCGATGATGGCCGCCGCGATGATCTTCTTCTGATTGCGCGTCAGTCGTCGCTGTTCATCCAGCCGCTCGAACATGGTCCGCCCCCGGACACTCCGCACGCGGGCGTACCCGCGCTTGCACGCAAGGAGGGCACCGAACCGCGCCGGGCGTCAACGGAGAATGACTATCGGCCGGTGCTGGCGGCGCTCCACGGGTCGATGACGGAGACACCGAGATCGGCGAAGTGGCGCACGTTGCGCGTGGCGATGGCGGCGCGGCGGGCCAGTGCGATGCCGGCGATCATGGTGTCGCGCAACTCGATTGGCCGTCCGTCCGCTCGGCGCTTCGCCCCCAAGCGAGCCGCGGCGTCAGCGGCCGGGCGATCAAGCGAAGCGACACGGCGAGCGAGATCCTCCAACAGAACGGCATCGAACGCGGCTTCGAGAGAACGACGACGACCGCCTTCCGGCAAAACCGTGAGCCCGAACCGGATCTCGAAGACCGTCACACTTGTCGTCCAGAGATCCGCGGGCAACTGCCGGTCAAGCCAACCGGACAGGAGCGGGCTGGCGATACGTTTCATCAAAGCGGAAACGACGTTCGTATCGAGCAGGATCAAGGGTCGAACTTGGCCGGCCGAGCCGGATAACCACGCCACTCGGAGATTTCTTCATTTTCGGTGAAGCCGATATCGGCGAAGCGTCGGGCGATCCGCGTGCCGAGCCCGGGCTCGGCCGTCGCGGGCTCCACGGCCGCCCCAGTCAGTATTTCGCGGACCTCTTGTTCCAAGCTTCGCCCATGCCGCTCCGCAAGCCGGCGAAGACGCTCCTTCACGTCGTCATCGAGATTGCGCACCAGCAACTGTGCCATGGAACCCTCCTGGTGCCGTATGATATCATGATATCGCGGGGCGATTCAACTCCGCCTCGCGGTCACCTCGTCGGTCAGGGCGCGTTGCGTCAGGATCTGTGGCAGGACGACGGGCGGCAGGTTGCCGGGCGGGAAGTAGACATAGAGCGGCACGCCGTCGCGGCCGTGGGCGCGCAGGAAGGCGGTGATCTCCGGGTCCTGGCGGGTCCAGTCGCCCTTGAGATAGGCCACGCCGTTCGCCGCGAAGGCTTGGCGCACGGCGGCGGTGCGGATCGCCACGCGCTCGTTCACCAGGCAGGTGACGCACCAGGCGGCGGTCAGGTTGACGAACACCGGGCGGCCCTCGGCGCGCAACGCGGCGAGGCGAGCGGTGGAGAACGGCTCCACGCCAGCCTCGGCGGGCACTTCGGTCGCGCTTGGCGGCGCGGCTTCGATGCCGCTCAGCACGACGGCCGCGCCGACGCAGGCGGCCAGGGCGACGATGCGGCCGATCCGGGCGCCGGCACCTCGGCGATGGTGCGAGGCGCCGAAGGCCCAGGCGGCGAAGCCGAGCAGCACGAGACCGGCGAGTGTGGCGAGCAGGCCGGACTGCCCCGCCTCTTGACTTATCACCCAGACGAGCCAAGCGGCGGCGGCATACATCGGGAAGGCCAGCGCCTGCTTCAGCACCAGCATCCAGCGCCCGGGACGCGGTGCCGCGCGCGCGATGCCGGGGCTCGCCGCGAGCAGTAGCGTGGGCGTCGCGAGGCCGATCCCCATGACCACGAACACCAGCAGCGCCAGCACGGGCGGCGCGGCGAGGGCGGCGGCGATGGCGATGCCCATGAAGGGAGCGGTGCAGGGCGTCGCGACCAGGACCGCGAGCAGGCCGGTGCAGAAGCTGCCCGCATGGCCGCCGCGGGAAGCGAGGCCGTGCCCGGCGCCGGCCAGCCGCCCGCCGATCTCGAACACGCCCGACAGGTTGAGCCCGACGACAAACAGCAGCCACGCCATCGCCGCCACGAACACCGGCGACTGGAACTGGAACCCCCACCCCGCCGCACCGCCCGCCGCCCGCAATGCCAGCAGCACGCCGCCGAGTGCCGCGAACGCCAGCACGACACCGGCCGAATAGGAGGCCGCGTGCGCCCGCACCTCGCCCCGCGCCGCACCGCCGGCGAGCGACGCGGCCTTCATCGCCAGGATCGGGAACACGCAAGGCATCAGGTTGAGGATCAGCCCGCCAAGCAATGCGCCCAATAACGCAGCGGTCAAGGTGAGCGAACTTGCGGGAGTGGAGAGCGAAGCGTTGCCGCGCAAGGCGGATTGCAACGCTGGCGGCACGCCGGCCACTGCGGCGACAGCGGGCCAGGTGCCGCTTACTCTCGCTTCGGTGCGCCAGCCTTCGTTGCCAAGCGCCAGCACGATCGGCATCACGGCGGGGCTCTCACTGCGTTGTAGTGAAAGGGGGATGCGCGCAGTCCAGGTCGCGCCTTGCCACGATTGCTTCCACGGCGCCGCGGTCTCGAT
>DATIMU010000041.1:0-6064 GCA_035475015.1 Acetobacteraceae bacterium | reverse complement strand
TCCTGCTCGCTGGCGAGCGGCGCGGAGAGCGGGTTGACCGCGAAGCCCCATTGCTTGAGCCGCGTCAGATAGTCCGAGTGGGTTGCCGCGACGGCCTCGCTCGCCTCGCCCATCGCGTAGGCGAACAGCGACAGCCGGCGGCCGGCGGTGATGCGCACGTCGAGCTGGCGCAGGCTGCCGGCGGCGGCGTTGCGCGGGTTGGCAAAGATCTTCTGGCCGGCGGCGGCTTGCGTCTCGTTGAGCGCGAGAAAGTCCGCCTTGGTCATGAACACCTCGCCGCGAATTTCTATCAATGCCGGCGCGGCGCCGTGCAGCTTCTGCGGAACGGCGCTCATGGTGCGGAGATTGGCGGTGACGTCCTCGCCCTCCATGCCGTCGCCGCGCGTGGCGCCGCGGATGAAACGGCCGTTCTCGTAGGTGAGATTGATCGAGAGCCCGTCGATCTTCGGCTCGGCAACGAAGGTGAGCGCGGCGTCGGCGGCGAGACCGAGGAAGCGGCGCGCGCGGGCGCAGAACTCGGCGAACTCGGCGGCGTCGAACGCATTGTCGAGCGACAGCATCGGCACGCGATGGCGCAGCTTGGCAAAGCCGCCGGCGGGAGCGTCGCCGACGCGACTGGAAGGCGAATCGGGTCGGATCAGCTCGGGAAAACGCGCCTCGATCGCGGCATTGCGCCGACGCAGCGCGTCGTACTCCGCGTCGGTGATGGTCGGCGCGTCCTGCTGGTGATAGGCGCGATCGTGCGCGGCGATTTCCTTGGCGAGCGATTCGAGCTCGGCGGCGGCGTCGGCCTCGGTCAGTTCTTCTAGCGGGTGCGGATCGGGCGCGGTGGTGGCGCGCGGCTTGCGGCTCATGCGGGGGCTCCGAGCAGATCGTCGGCGGCGGCGCGGGCGGCGTCGGTGATGGTCTCGCCGGCCAACATGCGCGCGATCTCCTCGCGTCGCGAGCTGGGGTCGAGCCTGTCCACGAGGGTCGCGGCGCGGCCGCGCACGGCGGATTTCGCCACCCGCAGATGGGCGGCGGCACGAGCGGCGACCTGCGGGCTGTGGGTGACGACGAGCACCTGCACACGCTCGGCCACGCGCGCCAGACGCTCGCCGACCGCCGCCGCCGTGGCGCCTCCGATCCCGGAATCCACCTCGTCGAACACCAGGGTCGGCACGGACGAGCCGCTCGACAGCACGACCTTCAGCGCCAGCATGAGCCGCGAGAGCTCGCCGCCCGAGGCGATGCGGGCCAGCGGCCCGGGCTCCTGGCCGGGGTTGGTGGCGATCAGGAAGCGCACGGCATCGGTGCCGGTCGGCCCCCAGGCGGCTTCCTCGAGCGGCGCGACGGCCACGGCGAAGCGCGCCTTGTCGAGCCGCAGCGGCGGCAATTCCTTCGCGGCGGCGCGCTCCAGCTTGGTGGCGGCGGCGGTGCGGGATTGCGACAGCGCGGCGGCGGCGGCGCGGTACTCCTCCTTGGCGCGCGTGGCGGCGCTTTCGAGCGCGCTCACCTCGGCGGCGCCGGACTCCAACGTCTCCAGCCGTTCGCGCAGCGAGGCCAGCAATTGCGGCAGCTCGACCACCGCGACCCCGTGCTTGCGCGCGGCGGCGCGCAGCGCGAACAGCCGCTCCTCCGCCTGCTCCAGCATTCGCGGGTCGGCTTCTGCGTCGCTCGCCAGCCGTTCCAGCAGTGTTTCCGCCTCGGCCAGCGCCTCCTCGGCGCGTTCCAGTGCCGCCATTGCCGGACCGGCCGGGTTCTCCTCATCCGCCGAGGGTGCCAGGCGTTGCAATACGCGGCCGGCGGCGCGCAGGGCGGCGGCGGGGCCCGCGCTGCGCCGGTCGCGCGGGGTGAGTTCGGCCAGCGCGGCGGCGATTGCCTCCGCCCGGCGCTCGCCCTGTTGCAGGCGCTTGCGCTCGGTGGCCAGGCGCTCCTCCTCGTCCTCCTCGGGCGCCAGCGCGCCGAGTTCGTGCAGGGCGTGGCGCAGCCATTCCTCGTCGCGCGCCGCCGCCGCGATGGCCTCGCGCGCCGCGGCGAGCGCGCCGTCGGCGGCACGCCATCCGCGCCAGGCGTCGGCGACCGCGCGACGCAGCCCGGCGGCGACCCCGAACGCATCGAGCAATGCGGCGTGGCTGGAGGGATCGGCCAGCCCCATCTGCTCGTGCTGACCCTGGATCTCGACCAGCAATGCGCCGACGCGCCGCAGCAGCGCGACCCCGACCGGCTGGTCGTTGACGAAGGCGCGCGAGCGGCCGTCGGCGCCGAGCACGCGGCGCAGCACGATGTCGTCCTCGGCATCGAGACCCTGCTCGGCGAGCAGCGCGATGGCGGGATGATCGGGCGGTGGGGCGAAGCTGGCGGTGACGCTGGCCTGCGCGGCGCCGGAGCGCACCAGCCCGGCATCGGCGCGGGCGCCGAGCGCCAGACCCAGGCTATCGAGCAGGATCGACTTGCCGGCGCCGGTCTCGCCGGTGAGCACGGCGAGTCCCGGGCCGAACGTGAGGTCCAGCCGCTCGATCAGCACCACGTCGCGGATGGACAGCGCGGTGAGCATCGGGCCGGCTCCCGGTAGTCTGGGTTAGAAGGGCGGTCTGGGTTAGAAGATCGTGTCCCAGGCGCGCGTGAAGAAGCCCGCCTGCTCCTTGGGCTTGGTCCGCTCGCCGGTCTGCACCAGCCCGTTATCGAGCAGCTGGTTGTAGCTGTCCTCGTACCATTCGCTGCCCGGATAATTGTAGCCAAGCACCGACGCGGTCTTCCTCGCTTGGTCCTTGAGGCCGAGCAGCAGATAGATCTCGGTCAGCCGATGCAGCGCCTCGGGCACATGGTTGGTGGTCTGGTAGTCGTCGACGACGCGCTGGAAGCGGCCGATCGCGGCTTCGTAGAGATGCTGCTTCTCATACCAGCGGCCGACCTCCATCTCCTTGCCCGCGAGATGGTCACGCGCCAGGTCGACCTTCAGCCGCGCGTCACGCGCGTAGGCGCTGTCGGGGAAGCGGTTGACCACCTCCTGCAGCGCCGCCATGGCGAGCTCGGTGCCCTTCTGGTCGCGCTGGATGTCGGCGATCTGCTCGTAGTAGCACAGCGCCCGGAGGTAATAGGCGTAGGCGATGTCGCGATGCGCCGGGTGCAGCTGGATGAAGCGATCGAGCGTGCCGATCGATTCGGTGTAGTGGTTCTGCAAGTACTGCGTGTAGCCCTGCATGAGCTGCGCGTTCACCGCCCAGGAGGAGTAGGGGTAGTACTGCTCCACCGCGTCGAACTGGTTGTTGGCGGCGATGTAGCGCTTCTGCCCGAGCGCGTCGACGCCCTCGTTGTAGATGCGCTCGGGAGGAACCTTCGTGTAGTCGACCTTTTCCTCCATGTCCTCGGACTTGCCGGACCAGGGCATGGCGGAGCGCAGCGTTTGGCAGCCGCCCAGCAGCACGAGCGAGGCGAGTGCCGCGAGGCGGAGTACGGAGCGGGTTGACATGGGGGCGGGCTGATCCTGTCTCATCGCCGCGCTTATAACACGCAGGTTGCGGCGGCGAAGGGGGCCCGCTCAGGCGGCAGCGGAGAGGGCAGGGGCGGCATCGCCCGCGAACCGCCAGGCCGACGCATCGGCGAACAATGCGCGCAGCAGGCGGTTGTTTAGCGTGTGGCCGGAGCGGTGCGCGACGAATCGGCCACGCAACGGCGCGCCCGCCAGCGCGAGGTCGCCCACCGCGTCGAGCAGCTTGTGGCGAACGAACTCGTCCGGCCGGCGCAAACCGCCGGGGTTCAGCACGCGGGCCGCGTCCACCACCACGGCGTTCGCCAGGCTGCCGCCGCGCGCCAGGCCGGCCTTGCGCAGATGCTCGATGTCGGCCGCGTCGGTGAAGGTGCGGGAGTCCGCGATCTCGTGGCGGAAGCTGTCCGGCGTGAGCCGTAGGGCGAGCGCCTGCTGGCCGATGGCGGCGGCGCGGAAGTCGATCGACATCGCCATGCGGAAGCCCGGGCCGCCGGGACGCAGTTCGGCGAAGGCCTCGCCTTCCGCGACGCGAACGGTGCGCAGGATCTCGATCTCGCGGCGCGGCGCATCCTGCTCGACGGTGCCCGCGCAGTCGATCAGGAACACCAGCGGGGCCGCCGAGCCATCGACGATCGGCAACTCCGGACCGTCGATCTCCGCGACGACGTTGTCGATGCCGCAGCCGGCGAATGCCGCCATCAGGTGCTCGACGGTGCCGAGCCGCGCCGTGGGCTCGCCCGGCAGGCCGAGCACGGTGCAGAGGCGGGTATCGATCACCCGGTCGAAGCGGGCCGGAAGGTCGAGGCCGAGATCGGTGCGGCGGAACATGACGCCGGTTCCCGCATCGGCCGGGCGCAGGGTCAGCGAGACCCGGCGACCCGAATGCACCCCGACGCCCACGCAACCGATCGCAGCCTTCAGCGTGCGCTGCGGCGCAAGCCGTTGCTTCGCGGGCGCCCGCTGGGCGGGAAAGGGGGCAGTCAGGCCGTCCATTGCGTGTTCCGGGTCCCTATAGCGACTCGGTCCGCGGATAACTCCGCGACCAGGGCGGAACCTATGCGGCCTCCGCCCCACTCGCCAGTCAATGATTGTTGCCGTATATTTCCATCTATCCCATTGATTGTATGCGATTAAGACGACTGCCGGCGAAGGAACGCGGGAATGTCGAGCCCCATGTCCTCGCTCGCGGCGGGGCGCACCGAGGCGCGCACCGGCTCCGGCTTGGCTTCGTGCATCTGCGGCTCGGCACGGGGCTGGTTCGGCTCGGCCGGCGGGTTGGCCGCGCCGGTCAGGGTGTTGCGCAAGCGGCCCGTCACCGTCTGGAAGATGCTGCGGCGGGCCTCGCTCCCGTTGACGGCCTGCCCGTTGATCGCCGGGGGGGCGGCCGGCGGGCTGGCGGCGACCGTCGTGCGGGGAGCGTCGGCGAACAGGCCGCCGCGCCGCGCCGGTTGCGCGGCGGGCTGTGGCGTGGCGCGACCCGGGCCGCCCGGCTGCGGTGCCCCAGGGGCGCCCTGCTGCCGCGCGGCGGCCTGGCCAGCGGCGGGCTCGGCTGCCTGCTCGATCACCTGCGGCCCCGCCTGAGCGCCTGGCTGGGACATCGCTTGCCGCTGCAGCGCGACGGGGCCGGGGACGAATCCCGCTTGCGCCGCTTCCGCCTGCGCCGCCGCCTGTGCCGCCATCGCGGCGGGCATCGGGATCGGGCCGGGCATCGCGTTGCCGCCCACCGCGACCAGTCGCGGACGCTGCGCCTCGGTCATCGCCGGGCTGTCGATGCCGGTCGCGACAACGGAGACCCGCACCTTGCCCTGCAGGCTCTCGTCGATCGCCGAGCCGAAGATGATGTTGGCGTCCTCGTCGACCTCCTCGCGGATGCGGTTGGCCGCCTGATCGACCTCGAACAGCGTCATGTCGTCGCCGCCGGTGATGTTGATGAGCAGGCCGCGCGCACCCGACATGCTGGTGTCCTCCAGCAGCGGATTGCTGATCGCGGCCTCGGCGGCGCGGATCGCGCGGTTCTCGCCGTCCGCCTCGCCGGTGCCCATCATCGCCTTGCCCATCTCCGCCATCACCGTGCGGATATCGGCGAAGTCGAGATTGACCAGGCCGGGCGCCATCATCAGGTCGGTGACGCCGCGCACGCCCATGTAGAGGACGTGGTCCGCCATCTTGAAGGCGTCCTTCCACGTCGTACGCTCGTTGGCCATACGGAAAAGGTTCTGGTTGGGAATGACGATCAGCGTGTCGACATAGGCCTGCAACTCCTCGATGCCGGTATCGGCGGCGCGGGCGCGGCGGCTGCCCTCGAAGCTGAACGGCTTGGTCACCACGCCGACGGTGAGGATGTTGCGCTCGCGTGCCATGCGCGCGATCACCGGTGCCGCGCCCGTGCCGGTGCCGCCGCCCATGCCGGCGGTGATGAACACCATGTGCGCGCCGTCGAGATGGCGATACAGCTCGTCGGCCGCTTCCTCGGCGGCGGCGCGGCCGATCTCCGGCTTGGCACCCGCGCCGAGGCCCTGCGTGATGTGCGGCCCGAGCTGGATGCGCCGGTCGGCGCGCGAGTGCATGAGTTGCTGCGCGTCGGTGTTGGCGACG
>DATIMU010000040.1:0-1855 GCA_035475015.1 Acetobacteraceae bacterium | reverse complement strand
CACCGCCTGGTCGGGGGCGGGCAGGGTGCGCCACCCGGTGTATCTCGGGCTGTGCGAGGACAAGAGCGCCGACCAGGTCGTGCTAACGGTGCCCGACCCGGAAGCCAAGCGCAGCGTCGTCAAGCCGCGCGCCGCGCCGGGCCGCGTCTCGGTCGCGCGGCGGGGGCCGAAGATCGCCGTCCCGCCGGTGCATCGCCCACAGTCGACCCGGAAGACGACCGGCGCGGCGAACCCACGCCCGTCCGTGGTGATCGCGCATGCGCCGAAGCGGGGCCGCGAGACGATCGGCGGCGTCGAGCTGTCGCACGCCGACCGGCCGCTCTGGCCGGGGATCACCAAGCGCGATCTCGCCGAATACTGGCTCGCCGTCGCCGAGCACGCGCTGCCCGGGCTGGCGCAGCGGCCGCTGGCGATCGTGCGCTGCCCGGAGGGGATCGCCGGCGAGCATTTCTTCCAGAAGCGCGGCAACGGCCTGCTGCCCGAGCAGATCCGCGAGGGCTCGGCCACGGGCTCGCCCTTCCTCGCCATCGACAAGCCCGAAGGCTTGGTCGCGATGGCGCAGATGTCGGCCATCGAGCTGCACCCCTGGGGCGCCAGGGAAGCTGACCCACTGCATCCCGACTGGATCGTGCTCGACCTCGATCCCGGCGAGGGCGTCGCCTTCAGCGAGGTGATCCAGGCGGCGCACGACGTGCGCGACCGGCTTAAGGCGCTCGGCTTCGCCGCCTTCCCGCGTACCACGGGGGGCAAGGGGCTGCATGTCGTGGTGCCCATCGCGCCGCGCGCCGACTGGGAGCAGACCAAGGCGTTCTGCCGGACCTTCGCCGAGGCGATGAGCCAGGAGGAGCCGCATCGCTTCCTGCCCACTCTGTCGAAGGCGGAGCGGCGCGGGCGCATCCTGATCGACTACCTGCGCAACGGGCTCGGCGCCACCGCGATCGGCTGGTTCTGTCCGCGCGCGCGGCCCGGGGCGACCGTGGCCATGCCGCTCGCCTGGCCGGAGGTGAAGCCCGGCCTCAATCCGGCGACGTTCACGGTCCGCACCGTGCCCGGCCTGCTGCGCAAGTGGAAACACGATCCGTGGGACGGCTTCGGGGAGGCCGCCAAGCCGATCCCCGAGCTCGCCTTGCAGCCGCCCAGGATTGCGACAAAACCTGCTGTGCCGCGTGCCACGCCCGCACCCGAAGGCCGCGTCTCGGGCATCGTCGTCGCGCACAAGCCGCGAAAGCGGAGTTAGCTGCCCGCGACCAATGCGCAATGGGAATTCGGGTGGCTTGTCTCCGGGGATCGGGGCCCGATCTACCGACGAAGCAAAATCGGAACTCGATGTGAACATCGCAACCACAGAACCGGACAGCCGTACGGCCGTCTGGTTCCCGTTCGACAATACTTACACCCGCCTGCCGCCGCGCTTCTATGCGCGGCTTGATCCGACGCCGGTCGCGGCGCCGGCTCTCATCCGAGTAAACCGGTCGCTCGCCGCCCTGCTTGGGCTCGATCCGGATGCGCTCGCGAGTTCGGATGGGGTCTCGGTGCTGGCCGGCAACCAGGTGCCGAAGGGCGCGGACCCGATCGCGCTCGCCTACGCCGGACACCAGTTCGGCAACTTCGTCCCGCAACTCGGTGACGGGAGGGCCATCCTGCTGGGCGAGGTGGTGGGTCGGGATGGTCGCCGCTATGACATGCAGCTCAAGGGCTCGGGTGAGACTCCCTTTTCCCGCAACGGCGACGGGCGCGCAGCACTTGGGCCAGTGTTGCGCGAGTATCTCGTGAGCGAGGCGATGGCAGCCCTCGGCGTGCCGACCACGCGCTCGCTCGCCGCGGTGACCACGGGTGAGACCGTGATGCGCGACAC
>DATIMU010000039.1:0-4117 GCA_035475015.1 Acetobacteraceae bacterium | reverse complement strand
CCGCCCATCTGGGCGACGCAGCCGGTGAGTGCCAGCATGGTCAGCAGGAGTCCCAATGTCCGACGACGCATCCGACCATTCCCCCGATGTACCGCGCCCCGATGGACCGCGTGACGAGCGTACCGCTCCCGTTGCGGGATTTGTGCTGGTTTCGACGCCGATCGGCAACCTCGGCGATATGACGCCGCGTGCCCGCGAAGCGTTGCAATCGGCCGATCTCGTGCTGTGCGAGGACACCCGCCACACCGCCCGGCTGCTCTCCGCCCTCGGCGTCGCCGCGCGGCTGGAGACGCTCAACGAGCACAACGAGGACGCGCGCACGGCGAGCGTGCTGGCACGGCTCCGCCAGGGGCAGCGCGTGGCATTGGTCTCCGACGCCGGCACGCCGCTGGTCTCCGATCCCGGCTTCCGACTGGTCCGCGCGGCGATCGCCGAGGGCCTGCCGGTCAGCGCCGTGCCGGGTGCTAATGCGGCGGTGATGGCGCTGGTGCTGTCCGGCCTGCCGCCCCTGCCCTTCCTGTTCCTCGGCTTTCCGCCGCCGCGTCAGGCCGCCCGCCGCGCCGGCTTCGGCCGGTTGCGCGCCGCCGAGCGCGCCGGGCTATCCGCCACGCTGATCTGGCATGAGGCGCCGCACCGGCTGGCCGAGAGCCTCGCCGACATGGCCGATGCCTTCCCCGGCCGGCCGGCCGCCGTGGCGCGCGAGCTGACCAAGCGGTTCGAGGAGGTGCGGCGTGGCGAATTGGCAACGCTCGCGGCGCATTACGACGGGCACGCGGCGCGCGGCGAGATCACCGTCGTGATCGGGCCGCCGGGCGACGCCGAGCCGGATGCCGAGGATCTCGACGGACGGCTCCGCGCCGCGCTCGCCGCCAACAGCGTGAAGGACGCCGCCGCCCTGATCGCCGGCGCCACCGGGCTGCCGCGCAAGCTGGTCTACGCCCGCGCGCTGGCCCTCGGGCGCGCCTCGGAGGATTGAGCCGGACGATTGCGCGGGGCGGTCAGAAGTCGCCCGAACGCCTGCGCCGGCGCCTCCACCGCGCGATGGAACAGCCACGCGGCGAGCAGCGAGAGCGGCACCAGCAGGGCCACGCGCAGGCCGGCCGGAACGGCGGGCAGGCCGTAGATCACGACGAGGAACACCGGCAGGTGAATGAGATAGAGGCTGTAGGAAATCCGACCCAGGCCGGTCAGCGGCGGCAGGGCCAGCACGCGGGAAAAACCGCGCGCTTCGAGCACCAGCAGGATCAGCAGCCCCGCCCCGGCTCCGAAAGCGAGATCGTCCGCCACCGGCAGGCCGCTCAGCAAGCTGACCGCGACGACCAGCGTCACCAGGGTTGCCCAGGCCGGGAGGCGTCGGACCAGGGCGCCAAGCCGGGCACGATGCACGGCGATGCCGATGCCCAGCACGAAGAACGCGATGAAATACCCGCTGACCAGAAGGGAGCCGCCCCAGGAAGAGCCCCAGTACGGGCGGCACGACAGCCAGGCCCGGCAGGCCGCGTCGGTTCCCGCGTCGATCCCGAACGGCACCACGAGCCATTGCAGGACCAGGCTCCCGGCCAGCAGCGCGAGCCAATTTCGCCGGCCGGCCCATAGCAGGAGCGGCATCAGCAGCGAGAGGCGCAACTCGTGCACCAGGCTCCAGACCACCGGGTCCAGCCCGTCGCGCCCATCGCCCGCCATCAGCAGATGGCCGAGCACCGCCGGCAGCCGATAGCCGCCCTGCCAGAGCGTCCCGAACCAGCCGCTGAAGGGCCGCGCCACGGGGTCGAGCAGCGCGTAGCCGGCAGCGGAGACCAGGATCGCCACGGCGAAGGGCGGATAGATGCGGGCGAAACGCCGGATCGCGAAATCCCGATAGCTCGTGGGGCGCCGCAGCAGCGCATGGGCCAGCACGAAGCCCGAGAGCACAAAGAAGAGGATGACCGGCGGGCGCCCCTCCAGGATCATCCGCAGCGGCGAGTAGCGCAGCAGCCGCCACACCCAGACGTTATCCGGCCGCAGCGCGCCGAGCAGCCAGACGTGATGGAACGCCACCAGCAGCGCCGCGATGCCGCGGAGCGAATCGAGCCCGCCAATATGGGGCGAGGCGGCGCGGGAGGGTCCGGGTTCCGGCATGGCGGCGTGCGTCGGCCTGTCTGAAGCGCGCCACTCTCACTTATGGGCCGCCGACATGCAACCATAAGTAATCATTCGGTCGCTGCCAACCGTCCAAAGAACGCCCACCGCCCAAACAACGTCATTGCGAGGAGCGCAGCGACGCGGCAATCCATGGTGGCCACCTACCTATAGGCGCGCCGTCTCGCGACGACGTTACACCGCCAGTGCCGCGATCAGCGGATCGAGCCGCAATCGGCCGGCCGGGGTGACGATCAGCCGGCCGTCGGCCCGCGTCAGATAACCCTCCTCGATCGCCTGGCACAGCACGCCCGGGTCCACCGCGTCGTCGAGCGCCACGCCGGTGCGGGCGGCGAAGCGCCTTTCGTCGATGCCCTCGGCGAGCCGCATCCCCATCAGCAGCATCTCCCGCGCCCGCTCGGCCGGCGGCACCGGCACCTCGTGCGTGGTGCCGTGGCCCTGGCGCTCCACCCGCTCCGCCCAGGGCTCGGGGGCACGATGCCGGCGCGTGGCGAGCAGCGCGTCGTCGAGGCTCACCCGGCCATGCGCCCCCGGCCCGATCCCCGCGTAGTCGCCGTAGTGCCAATAGGCGAGATTGTGCCGGCTCTCGCCACCCGGCCGGGCATAGTTGGAAACCTCGTAGCCGAGCAGGCCGAAGCGCGCCGCCTCCTCGCCGGTCGCCTCGTAGAGTGCCGCGGCCAGGTCCGGGTCGGGCAGCGCGATCTCGCCCCGCCGGTGCCGCCCCTCGAACACCGTGCCGGGCTCGATGGTGAGCTGGTAGAGCGAGAGATGGTCGGCGACCAGCCCCAAGGCCTGCCGCAGCTCCGCCCGCCACGCGGCCTCCCCCTGCCCCGGCCGGGCATAGATCAAATCGAACGAGATGCGCGGGAACAGCCCCCGCGCCGCCTCGAGCGCCGCCAGCGCCTGCGCCGCCGAGTGCTGCCGCCCGAGCATCGCGAGCGAGGCCGGATCGAGGCTCTGCACCCCGAGCGACACCCGGTTCACCCCCGCCTCGCGCAGCGCCGCGAGCCGCGAAACCTCCACGCTGGTCGGGTTGGCCTCGAGCGTGATCTCGATGTCGGGCACGGGGTCGAACAAGTGCCGCGCGTCGCCGATCAGCGCGGCCACCGTGTCCGGCTCCATCAGGCTCGGCGTACCGCCGCCGAAGAAGATCGAGCCGAGCGGCCGCCGCCCGAGCCGCGCCGCCTCCCACGCCAGCTCGGCGCGCAGCGCGCGGGCAAAGCGGCCCTGGTCGATGCGCTCCCGGACATGCGAGTTGAAGTCGCAATACGGGCACTTGGCCAAGCAGAAGGGCCAGTGGATATAGAGGGCCAGCGGTTCCATCAGGAGTGATATAGGGAATGCCTTCCGATCTGGGCGCCTCGGTCGATCGCGTGCGTGCCGCCCTCGTAGCGCACGGCCACCCGGACTCCATCATCGGCGTGCCGGAGACCGCCCGCACCGCCGAGGGCGCGGCCGAGGCGATCGGCTGCACCGTGGCGCAGATCGCCAAATCCATCATCTTCCGCACCGCCGACGAGGCGACGTCGCGCCCGGTCCTGGTCATCACCTCCGGGGCCAATCGGGTCGACCCCAAGCTCGTCGAGGCCGCCCTCGGCGTGAAGCTCCGCTCCGCCGACGCCGCCTTCGTGCGCGAGGCAACCGGCTTCGCCATCGGCGGCGTCGCCCCGGTGGGCCACCTCACCCAGCCGCTCACCCTGGTCGACGAGGATCTGCTGAAGCTCGACCCGATCTGGGCCGCCGCCGGCTCGCCGAGCCTGGTATTTCGCACCACGGCGGCCAACCTGCTGCGCCTCAGCGGCGCGCAAGCGGCGCGGGTGCGACAGTCCAAGTGAGACTGAAGACTTCATGGCGGCTCTGCGCGCCGTCCAGGCGAAGGAAGGCGAATGACCAAAAGCGTGCAAGTTCATGTCGGGGACAGCCTGGACACGATCGGGCAGCGGGTTGTCGACGCCTGGCACCGTGCGGAGCGCGGGGA
>DATIMU010000038.1:0-9090 GCA_035475015.1 Acetobacteraceae bacterium | reverse complement strand
GGCATGAGCCTGCAGGACGGCCGGGGCGACCGGAACGGCACGGCGGAGGGCACGCTGCCCGGCCAGCACGGGCGCGGCGACAAGCGCGACCCGCTCGGCCGGCAGCTCGGCCAGGGCACCGCCGGCTCCGACGAGAGCGACGCGGTGCGGGTGCCGGAGGAGATGGAGCGCCAGCGCACCCGCGCGATCCAGGACGAACTCCGCCGCCGCGGCGCCGAACGCGCCCGGCCGCAGCCGGAGCTCGACTACATCGACCGATTGCTGAAGCAGTTCTGACCCGCCACCGCAACGGTTGAGCGCGGTCGCGCAGCTGATCGCGGCGCGCTGCGGCCCCACCGCGCCGCGGCACGGCAATCCAGGCGCTGGCGCTTGAGACGCCTTCGCGGCAGCGGCTAATCCGTCGGAAAACTTTACACTCGCGAACGGAAGATGGGCGCTGCCCTGCGCCAGATCGTTGAATTCCTTGCAATCCTGGTTTTGGCATGAATTTTGCATAAGGCGGATCACTCCGTCTAGCCGAGCCGAAAACCTGGTTGGGAAGGGGAAAACTCCATGAAGCTTCGTCAGATCCTGGTCGCCGGGACCTTCCTGGCAAGTGCCGCACTGATGCTGGGCGGACGCCAGGCGGAGGCCGCTGTCATCTGCCCGCCAATTGGGGCGGACACGACATGCGGCCTGATCATCACGGTGGGCCCGGGCGGCGCGCTCTCGACGAGCGCCACGGGTCAGGGGCCGTATGACGGCGTCGAGGACACGCTGATCGGCGTCGTCAACAACAGCGGCGTGGCGATCACGACGCTCGGCTCTATCAGCTCGAACGTGGATATCTTCGGGTTCGACGGCGATGGTATCGACACGTTCGGCGCGCCCGGGAACGCGACGGACACGACCGGCTACGGTGGTCCGAACACCTTCTTCACGAACATCTCCCCCGATCTTAGATCTGGGACCGTCAACTTCGTGACCGCGATCGCCCCGGGCGGCGCGACCTTTTTCTCGCTCGAGGAAGCCCTCACGATTCACTCGATCATCGTTCCTGAGCCGGCCACGATGGCCGTCCTGGGCGCCGGTTTGGTTGGGCTCGGCATCGCCCGCCGTCGCCGCAGCAAGGGCTAAGCCCGCGTAGCAAGCTGATCCTAGCACCCCGTGGCCGCGTTCCACGGGGTGCTTCTGTTTGTGCTGCTCCCCTAGTGGTTCTCTCGCAAGTCGCGCAGCGCGCCGAGCCAGGGTTCATATCTGCGCCACCGTTCGACCGCGTCCGCGTGTACCGGCTGGCGCGCCTGCCAGAGGCTTGCCGTGCGGATCGCGTTCTGGCTGCGCTCCGGGTGCAGGCAGGCGTCGTCCCAATCGAGCCCGCAGAAGGCCACCATTCGGCGCGTCTCAGTCTCCTGCACCGTCACCAGCGTCTCGTAGTCGACCTCCAGCAGTCGAGTGCCGGGCAGCACGGCCCGCCAATGCGCCATCAGCCGGGCATACTGCCGGTAGTAGTGCACGAGATTTTCGCGGCTGCTCATCCAGCCCTGATCGAAGTCGAACAGCGTGCGGTAGACCGAGAGGCAGGTATCGACCGGGTCCCGCCGGACATGGATGAAGCGCGCACTGGGAAAGAGGATGTGCACCAGCCCGATCCATTGGAAATTGTACGGCATCTTGTCCGTCACCCGCGCCGCCTCCGGCGCCGCTTCGCGCAGCAGCGCCTGATATGCGGAGATCATGCGGCGCGCGGCCTCGATGCTCACGCCGCCGCGATCCCAGGCCCGCCCCTCGACATTCCAGAAAGTCAGCTCGCCGGCAGCGCCGATGCGCGGATGGCGCGATAAGATCTGCTCGATCAAAGTGGTTCCCGAGCGGGGCATCCCCAGGATCAGCACCGGCGTCGCGTCCTCCGCGCCGAGCCCGGCATGATGCGCGATATAATCCGTGGTGAATGTGCCGATCAAACGGTCCACCCAGCGGGCGAGGCCGTCCGCATCGAATGTCCAGAGGCGCGCGCGGGCGGCGTTCGCGGCGTCGAAATGCCGGATCGCCCGCGCTGGTTCGCCGAGATCGTCGAGCGCTTTGCCGAGCGCGAAATGCAGCGGCATCCGCTGCCGATCGCCAAGCCCGGGGCGTTCGGCGAGTGCCGCGACCCGGTCCAGCAAGAGCCGGTCGGCAGGCGTGATCCGGCGGCCATTGAGCAGGGCGAAATAGGCCGCCGTGTCGCCCGGATCGAGCGCTATGACCCGCTCGTAGCTGGACGCCGCCTCATCGAAGCGGCCGAGCTGGTCGAGCACGGTCCCGAGCAGCCGGTGGGCCTCCCGGCGCATCGGCTCGCGCGCGATCGCCTGCCGCAGTGGCGACTCGGCCGCCTCGGTTCGGCCGCGGTCCAGGGCAAGCTTCGCCTCGCTGAGGAGCGCCACCGTCGAGCCGGGGGCGGCTGCCGCCGCCTGAGCATGGCTCGCGCGCGCCTCGCTCCGCCGGCCGACGGAGGCCAAGGCATCGGCGAGCATCGCGTGGGCCTCGGCCAGTTCGGGCTCGAGCGATACCGCGTGTCGGTACGCGTCGATGGCGGCCTCGCTCTGGTCGAGCATCTGCAGGGCGATGCCGATGTTCTGATGCGCTACCGCGAATTCCGGATCGAGCAGGACGGCGCGCCGCAGGAGAGTTTCCGCCTCCCTCGGCTGTCCGCGGTTCAACGCAATGACGCCGAGCGCATAGGGCGCGTCGGGGTTTTCGGGATCGAGCCGGATCGCCGCTTGCAACGCCGCCTCGGCCTCAAGGTTCCGTCCGGCTGTCAGCAGATGGCCGGCGCGTTGCAATAGCGCCTCGACCGCAGGATTCGCGTCCGGCGCGGCGGAACTGCCCCTGGTGTCCGTCACTGTGTGCCCGGGAGCAATCCGAGCGCCGCATACAGCCGTTCGCTCGCCGGCCAGGCGTGCATTATCTCGGTACGCCAGCCGTATGCCGCCCAGACCAGCAGCACCAGGATCAGCACGCTGGCCGCCCAAGCCAGGCGGAGTAGTGTTCCCTCGCGGCGCGGAGCGGGCTCGGCGACCAGGGACTGCTCGGCGGACGCGGTCAGCGCCGGTTCGTCGGGCGGCTCCTCTTCCCGAATCGTCGGTGGGACCGGTTCCGGTGCCGGCCGCGAGGGGGGATCGACCACCGAGACAGAGAGTCCGGTCGCGCTCTCGGGAAGCTCGCCGAGACGCTCCACGACGGAGCCGCCGGGCGGCTCGCGCAGGGCTTCCGTCGGGTGGGCTTCGGCGGAGCCGGGCTCCGCCGCTGCCTCCGGAAGCCACTCGCTCCCGCACCGGGCGCAGCGGACCGGCCGAGGGGTGCCGAGTAGCGCGGCTGGCACCTCGTAGGCGGCCGAGCAGGCCGGGCAGACGATCCGCATTCGGGGAAAGCTCCATCACGAAGTCGCGCAATGGTCGCTCAATGCCGCACCCACTTGCAATGTACACCAGCGGGGGACGGCAGCGGGCGCGCCGAGCCGCGGCCAATCCGTCGAGGCGGGTTCCGGCCGGGCGCTGGGAGTGGCAAGAATGCCGGCGGCACGAGACCGGGAGCCGGATGGTTCGATTCGAGTCGGTTGGGCTTCGTTATGGTCAGGCCGCGCAGGCGGAGCCCGAGGTGTTGCAGGATCTGAGCTTCGTGATCCCCGAGGGGGGATTCCGCTGGCTGCTCGGCCCCTCCGGCGCCGGCAAGACCAGCCTGCTGCGGCTGATGTACCTCGCCGTGCGGCCGACGCGCGGGCGTCTCTCGATCCTCGGCGCGGATATCGAGCGGGCGGAGCGGCGCGCGCTGCCCGGCCTGCGCCGGCGGATCGGCGTGGTGTTCCAGGATTTCCGCTTGCTGTCGCATCTCTCCGCCTACGACAACGTCGCACTCCCGCTGCGTCTCGCCGGCCGCCCGGAGGGGCAGATCCGCGCCGACGTGATGGAGATGCTCCGCTGGGTCGGGTTGCTGGACAAGCTCGCCGCTCGCCCGGCGCAACTCTCTGGCGGCGAGCAGCAGCGCGTCGCCATCGCGCGCGCGGTGATCTGCCGGCCCCGCCTGCTGCTGGCCGACGAGCCCACCGGCAATCTCGACGAGGTGCAGGCCGAGCGGCTGATGCAGCTGCTCAAGGAGATGAACCGGATCGGCACCACCGTCGTGGTCGCCACCCACAACGACGCGATGGTGGCGCGCCACGTCGCGCGGTCCCTGCGGCTCGATCATGGCCGGCTGGTGAGCGCCTGAGATGGCCCGCCCGTCCCGCCGCCGCCGGGCGCTGCTGCGCCCCGCCGGCTTCGACGAGCTCGGCCTGCGCCGCGCGCTGTCGGACCGGATGCTGCCCTTCCTGGTCGCCGCGATGGCCTTCCTCGCCGCCCTCGCATTCGCCGGCGCGGTCGGCGCGGCTTCGCTCGCACACCACTGGCGAGAGGGCGCCGGCGCCTCGCTGACGGTGCAGGTGCCGCATGGCGAGGCGCCGGCGACCGGGCAGGCGGGCACCCGGCTCGCGGCGGTGGTGGCGCTGCTGCGCGGCACGCCGGGCATCCGCGAGGCCCGCGCGCTCACCGACGACGAGCTCGCGGAGCTGCTGCGCCCCTGGCTCGGCAGCGGCGTCGAGCGCCTGTCCCTGCCGCTGCCCGCCGTGGTGCAAGTGCGGCTGGCCGACGCCTCGACCGAGCTCGGCGGCCTCGCGCCACGTTTGGAGGCGGCGGCGCCCGGCACCTTGGTGGAAAGCCATGGCGTCTGGATCGGCCGGCTCACCGCGCTGGCCCGCAGCCTGCAAGCCTGCGCCGGCGTCGCCCTGGTGGTCGTGGCGGCGGTGGCGTCGGCGGTGATCGCGGTGGCCACGCGCGCGGGCCTGGCGGCGAGGCGGGAGGCAATCGAGATCGTGCACGGGCTGGGGGCGACCGACAGCTATATCGCCGCCCGCTTCGCCTCCCGGGCGACCTTGCTGGCGGGCGCCGGCGGGCTGGCCGGCGCGGTCGCGGCCTTGCCGGTCCTGCTGGAGCTCGCGAGCCTGGCAACGCCGTTTGCCGGGCTGCAGCCGGACGACGCGACGCAAGGCGGGCTCGGTGTCCTGCCGCCGGTGCTGTGGCTGGCGCTTCCCGGGCTGCCCCTCGCCGCCGCCGCGATCGGCTTCCTCACCGCGCAGGGCACCGTGCGCCGCTGGCTGCGCAGGCTGCCATGAGGCGACCTGCCATGAAGCGGCGGCTCGCGGCGGCGGCCGGCCTGCTGGCCATCCTGGTGCTCGCCTGGGTGGGCGGCTTCGCCTGGTTCGTGCATCGCGCCAATCTGGCGAGCACGGCGCCGGCGCGGGCGGACGGCATCGTGGCCCTGACCGGCGGGTCGGGGCGGGTGGAGACCGCGCTCAGGCTGCTGGTCGAGGGTCGGGCGCGCATCGCGCTGCTCTCGGGGATCGGCGGCGGGGCGGAATTGACCCAGCTCGCCCATCGCGCGGGGCTCGACCCGGCACCGCTCGGCAGCCGCGTCACGCTGGGGCGCAACGCGACCAGCACCCGGGGCAACGCGACGGAGACCGCCTCCTGGGCGCGCGACAACGGGGTCCATACGCTGATCGTGGTGACGGCCGGCTACCATATGCCGCGCGCATTGACCGAAATGGCCCACGCCATGCCGGACGTGGCGCTCTACCCGGTGGCCGTGATGCCGCCGGCGATGCAGGGGCCGGGCGGCGTGCGCGACGCCGCGACCCTGCGGCTGCTGGCCGAGGAATACACCAAATGGCTGGCCAGCACGCTCGGCCTGTCGGCGCTGGAGCCGCCGCGCGACGCGGTGCCCGGCCGCACCGCCCATGCCAGCGCCAGCCGAAACGCGAGCGCGAATGCCAGCGCGAGAGCGAGCGCCACGCCATGACCTTCCTGCGCTCCGCCCTGTTCAACCTGTTCTTCTTTCTCACGACCTTCCTGCTGTCGGCGTACGGCGGCGCGCTCCGCCTGGTCGCGCCGCACCGCGCCTATGGGGTCGTGCGGGCCTGGGGCCGGCTGCAGGTCTGGGCCGCGCGGGTGCTGTGCGGCATCCGCTTCTCGGTAACCGGGCAGGAGCACCTGCCGCAAGGCGCCGCGCTGATCGCCTCGCAGCATCAGTCGACCTTCGACACGATGATCTGGGTGCTGCTGGTCCCGCGATGCAGCTACGTGCTGAAGCAGGAGTTGGCCCGGCTGCCGCTGTTCGGCGGGCTGGTGAAGCCGTCGGGCATGATCTCGGTCGATCGCGAGGCTGGCGGGGCGGCGATGCGCGGGCTCATGCGCGACGGCAAGCGCGCCGCGGCGGACGGGCGCCAGATCGTGATCTTTCCCGAGGGCACGCGCGCCGCCCCCGGCAGCGTGCTGCCGATCCAGCCCGGGGTCGCCGCCCTCGCGACCAGCACCGGCCTGCCGGTGATCCCGGTGGCGACCGATTCCGGCCGTCTCTGGGGTCGCCGCGCGTTCCGCAAGCTGCCCGGCGTGATCCGCATCGCCATCCTGCCGCCGCTGCCGCGTCGGCTGCCCCGCGCCGAGCTGCTGCAGCGGCTGGAGGCCATCTACCGCGCTGGGATTCCTGTGGACAACTCTGTGGGCAGCGCCCCTGACCTGCTCGCAGACAGCGCGAGCGGAAAGCGAGAACCTCTTGATCCCACCTAAGTCTATCCGGGTCTGCTGTTGCGGCACCGTCGGTTTCGGAGAATGGGGATGAACGGCTCCGGCAAGCTGTCGCGGAGGCGTCGGCCCGGCGTCGGGCTGTGGATCGTCGTGCTCGTGCTGGTGCTATTGGCGGGGCACGCGCTGTACTGGCGCTGGGCCACCCAGCGGCTCGAGCAGGGGTTCCTGGCCTGGGCGGCGGACCGGCGCACGCATGGCTGGGTGGTCCGCGCCGGCCAGCCGGAGCGCGGCGGCTGGCCGCTGGCCGCCTCCGTCAGCGTGCCCGGGCTGCATGTCGAAGGCGGCCAGGCCGACATTCCCGACGGGTTCGCCTGGAGCGCCGAGCGCGTCCGGCTGTCGGTCCGGCTGCTGCAGCCACGATCGCTGTCGATCGCCGCCGAGGGGATGCAACGCCTGCGGCTCGGCGACCTGCCGGAGATCCCCTACACCGCCGACCGCCTGCACGCCGACATCCCGCTCGAGCCCGGGGTTCCGGCGCACGCCGCCGACATCCTCGCACGCGACCTGCGCGCCGGGATGCCGTCCGGCAAGGACGCGACGAGCGGACTCACGGTCGGGCTGCTGCAGGTGCATGGCGAGCTTCGCCCGGCGGCGCCACAGGGCGAGCCTGCGCTCGCCTTCACCACCAGCGCCGAGGCCATCGGCCTGCCGCCGGGTTTGCCGTGGGCCTTGGGCGGCCGGATTTCGTCGCTGTCGGTCAACGGGGCGCTGAACGGGCCGCTGCCCCGCGTGCCCGGCCTCGCCCATCGGGCGACGGCGTGGCGGGACGGCGGCGGCACGTTGGAAATCCAGCGCCTCGCCCTCGGCTGGGGGCCACTCGGCATCACGGGAAGTGCCACCCTGGCGCTCGACATGCGCCTGCAGCCGATGGGGACGGGCAACGCACGGATCGTCGGCTACGCCGACACGCTGGACGCGCTGGCCACGTCCGGCGTCATCACGCCGCGCGCCGCGACGGCGGCCAAGGCGCTCGCCGCCTTGATCGCCCGCGTCCCGGAGGATGGCGGCAAACCGGAGATCGAGGTGCCGCTCACCCTGCAGGACCGGACGCTGTCGATCCGCCAGATCCCGCTCGCGCGCATACCGGAGATGATCTGGCCGCCGGAGTAGGATCGGCATAAGGCGCGATCGCGTCTCCCGTCATGGTCGGCAGAGGCCGACCATCCACGACTTGGCGTGCCGGCGACAAAGTCGTGGATCATCGGGACAAGCCCGATGATGACGACGGGGAGAAGGCTGGCATGTGCGATTGCCGTCGCCGCCGGAGTGATTCCTCTTTCGCCGGACGGCGGGTCCGCGCTATGCTGCCGCGATGACCACCCGGACGAACATTACGCGAATTAGCGGCCCGGCTGCCTAGCAGCCGGGGCTCAGCCGCGCCTTCACCTTCGCGTCTCGTCTGGAGTCTTCTCCCCATGTCCGACCTTCATCCCTCGCCCTGCGAGGTCGCCGTCCGTTTCATGCTCGACGCCGATGCCTCGCCCGGCCTGCTGCCGCGCCTGCTGCAGCCCTTCGCCAAGCGCGACCTCACCCCCGACCGCATGTGGTCGCACCGCAACGGCGGCGTGGTGCATGTCGAGATCGCGCTGGAGGCGATGCCGGCGGAGATGGTGTCGCTGGTCGAGGGCAATCTACGCCAGGTGGTCGGCGTCCACGGCCTGACCCAGGTGCGGCCCGGGGCGCTCTCGCGGGTCGCGTGACATCTCTGCGGCACCGCCGCACCGCCTTGTTGCCCTTCACTGCTTGGCAAGCTCGACCGGACCTGCGTACGGTGGCGTGAGCGGCACGCGCCGCGGTCACGTTCGGGACGCTCCGCATGGGTCACGGCATCGACGCGCTGTTCCTCGCACGGGCGCAGTTCGCCTTCACGCTGGGCTTTCACATCGTGCTGCCGGCGTTCTCGATCGGGCTGGCGAGCTACCTGATGGTGCTGGAGGCGCTGTGGCTGCGCACCGGGCGGCAGGTCTATCTCGACGTGTTTCAGTACTGGCTCAAGATCTTCGCCATCAGCTTCGCTATGGGCGTCGTCTCCGGCGTGGTGATGTCCTACGAGTTCGGCACCAACTGGGCGGTGTTCTCGGACAAGGCCGGCCCGATCATCGGCCCGCTGATGGGCTACGAGGTGCTGACCGCGTTCTTCCTCGAGGCGGGCTTCCTCGGCGTCATGCTGTTCGGCATGAATCGGGTGCCGCGCGCAGTCCATTTCATGGCGAGCTGCCTGGTTGCCCTGGGCAGCCTGATGAGCGCGTTCTGGATTCTCTCGGCGAATTCCTGGATGCAGACGCCGCAGGGCTTCACCCGCACCCCTGACGGCCGCTTCTTCCCCGCCGATTGGTGGGCGGTGATCTTCAATCCGTCCTTCCCTTACCGTCTCGCCCACATGGTCATCGCGTCCTACCTCACCGTGGCCTTCGTGGTCGGCGCGGTGGGCGCCTATCACCTGTTGCGCGACCGGCAG
>DATIMU010000037.1:0-2776 GCA_035475015.1 Acetobacteraceae bacterium | reverse complement strand
ATGGTCAGGTATCGGCGGTGATCGGGACGCACACGCATTGTCCTTCGGCTGATGCGCAGGTATTGCCGGGGGGGACAGCGTTCCAGTCCGACGCCGGCATGTCGGGCGACTACGATAGCGTTATCGGCATGGCGAAGGACGCCGCCACGCTGCGGTTCTGGCGAAAGATGCCTGGCGAGCGACTGTCGCCTGCCGAAGGCGAGGCGACCGTGTGCGGCGTGTTCGTCGAGACCGACGATGCGACAGGGCTGGCGCGGCGGATCGAGCCGATCCGCATGGGTGGCCGGCTGTCGCAGGCGATGCCAGCTGGCTAAACCCCCTCCCATTGCGGGAGGGGCAGGGGGAGGGGTCCATGCTAACCCGTCTGGGCTCCGACCCCTCGCCCCGGCCCTCTCCCGCAAGGGGAGAGGGGGAAGAGGGGCGTGGGACTTGTGGCCGCGCGGGTGGCTGATAGAAGGCCCGATCGCAACGCGAGTCACAGGACACGGCGATGGCCGGACATTCGCAGTTCAAGAACATCATGCACCGCAAGGGCGCGCAGGACGCGCGCCGGGCGCGGCAATTCGCCAAGCTGATCCGCGAGATCACTGTCTCGGCGCGGTCGGGATTGCCCGATCCGGGCTCCAACCCGCGGCTGCGGGCCGCGGTGCAGGCGGCGCGGCAGGCGAACATGCCGCGCGATACAGTGGATCGGGCGATCAAGAAGGCGACTGGTGCTGCCGGTAGCGAGGATTATTCCGAGGTGCGCTACGAGGGCTACGGCCCTGCCGGTGTCGCGATCATCGTCGAGGCACTGACCGACAATCGTAATCGCACCGCCTCGGACGTGCGTTCGGCGTTCTCCAAGCACGGCGGCGCGCTGGGCGAGACCAACTCGGTGGCGTTCCTGTTCGAGCGGCTCGGCGTGGTGCGTTATTCCACCGTGGCGGCGAGCGCCGACGATATGCTGGAGGCGGCGATCGAGGCGGGTGCTACGAACGCGGAGAGCGATGCCGAGGGCCACGAGGTCACCAGCGCGATCGACAATTTCTTCGCCGTGCGCGACGCGCTGGAGGCTCGTTTCGGGCCGCCGGAGAGCGCCAAGCTCGACTGGCGTCCGGCCACCACCGTCACGTTGGATGAGGAGCGTGCGGCGGCGTTGCTGAAACTGCTCGACGTGCTCGACGAGAGCGATGACGTGCAGAATGTCTACGCGAATTTCGACATCCCCGACGCGGTGATGCAGAAACTCTCCGCTTAGCGATCGCGCGCGAATCGGGGGAGTGGGAGAGAATTGGTCAGGCTGCTGGGGATCGACCCCGGGCTGCGCTGCACCGGTTGGGGCGTGATCGAGGCGCACGGCAACCGGCTGCGCCACATCGGCGACGGCATTATCGCAACCGACGGGGACGCCAGCGTGCCGGACCGGCTGAAGGTGCTGCACGATGCGCTCGCGGCGTTGCTGGCGCTGCACCGGCCGGACGAGGCAGCGGTGGAGGAGACTTACGTGAACCGCAACGGCGCGGCGACCCTGAAGCTCGGCTACGCGCGCGGGATCGCGCTGTTGGCACCCGCGCTGGTCGGCATCCCGGTGCTCGAATACGCCGCCAAGTCGGTGAAGATGGCGGTGGTCGGCACCGGCGGCGCGGACAAGGCGCAGGTGCAGGCGATGGTGCGCCGGCTGCTGCCGGGGGCCGAACTGCGCCGGGCGGACGCGGCGGACGCGCTGGCGGTGGCGATCTGCCATGCCCACCATCGGTCCAGCCGGCTCGCCTGGTCGATCCCTGCCGCCGGCATCGGGACGCGGCCGGCGTGATCGCCAAGCTCACCGGACGCATCGACGCGCTGGAGGAAGGGCGCTGCGTGGTGGACGTCAATGGCGTGGGGTATCTGGTGCACGCCTCGACCCGGACCCTCGCGGCACTCCCCGCGCCCCCGGCGCTGGCGCAATTGCTCGTCGAGACGCAGGTGCGCGAGGACGCCATCACATTGTTCGGTTTCTCCGACGCCACCGAGCGCGACTGGTTCCGGCTTCTGACCACCGTGCAGGGAGTCGGCGCCCGCGTGGCACTTGGCATCCTCTCCGCGCTGTCGCCGCGCGACCTTGTCGGCGCCATCGCGGCCGGCGACCGGGCCAGCTTGACGCGGGCGCCCGGGGTGGGCGCCAAGCTCGCGATCCGGCTGCTGACCGAATTGCGGGAAAAGGCGGGGGCGATGCCCGCTTCCGCCGGAATGCCCGTGATGCCGCGCGCGCCGGCGGGCGTGGCGGAGGACGCGCTCTCGGCGCTGGTCAATCTCGGCTATCGGCGACAGGAGGCGCAACCGGCGGTGGTCCGTGTGGTCGAGCGGCTGGGCGAGGGCGCGGCGATCGACGTGGTGATCCGCGACAGCCTGCGTGAGCTGGCGCAGCGGAGCCCGGCGTGACCGAGGAACGCACCGTCTCGCCCGTCCGGGTCGACGAGGATGCCGGCGAGGCGAGTCTCCGGCCGCAAACTCTCGGCGAGTTCATCGGGCAGAAAGCGAGCCGTGAGAACCTGTCTGTCTTCATCCAGGCCGCGCGTGGCCGGGGTGAGGCGCTCGACCACGTGTTGCTGCACGGCCCGCCCGGCCTCGGGAAGACGACCTTGGCGCAGATCGTGGCACGCGAGCTGGGCGTGGGGTTCCGCGCGACCTCCGGGCCGGTGATCCAGCGCGCGGGCGACCTCGCCGCGATCCTGACCAACCTGCAGCCGCGCGACGTGCTGTTCATCGACGAGATCCACCGCCTGCAGCCCGCCATCGAAGAGGTGCTGTACCC
>DATIMU010000036.1:0-5948 GCA_035475015.1 Acetobacteraceae bacterium | reverse complement strand
GCATAGGAGAGCGCGATCTCCAGCGCGTTGCCCGACGGGTTCTGCGCCACCGCGACCAGGCACGGCACCCCGCCGCCGCGCTGATATTCGCTGCGCACGGTGTGGCCGGGGCCCTTCGGCGCGATCATGAACACGTCGATGTCGGGGCGCGGGTCGAGCAGGTTGAAATGCACGTTGAGGCCATGCGCGAAGGCGAGTGCGGCACCCGGCTTCATGTTCGGCCCGAGCTTTTCCCGATACAGATCGCCCTGCCCCTCGTCGGGCGTCAGCACCATGATGACGTCGGCCCATTTGGCGCACTCCGCCGGGTCCATCACCTTGAGCCCCGCGGCCTCGGCCTTGGCGACACCGGCGGAGTTGGGGCGCAGCCCGACCGCGAGCTGCGTCACGCCGCTGTCCTTGAGGTTGTTGGCGTGCGCGTGCCCCTGGCTGCCGTAGCCGATGATGGCCACCTTCTTGCCCTTGATCAGGTTCACGTCGGCGTCGCGGTCATAGTAGACGCGCATCGGTGTTCTCTCCTCGTTGGAAACGGTCAGGCGTCGCGCCGAGGGCGCGCTTCATTGGATGCATGTGCGCCGTGCAAATCGTCGATCACCCGCGGCCCGCGCGCGATGGCGGCGACGCCGGTGCGCGAGACCTCGGCCAAGCCCAGCGGCCGCATGAGATCGAGGAAGGCGTCGAGCTTCTCGGTACCACCGGTCATCTCGAAGACGAAGCTCTCGGCGGTCGCGTCGATCACGCGGGCGCGGAAGGCGTTGGCGATACGCAGAGCTTCGACGCGATGATCGCCGGTGCCCACCACCTTGATGAGCGCCATTTCACGGGCGATGTGCGGGCCCTCGAGCGAGAGATCGGCGACGCGATGGACCGGCACCAGCCGGTCGAGCTGCGCCTTGATCTGCTCGATCACCATTTCGGTGCCCGAGGTCACGACGTTGATGCGCGAGCGGCCGCGCGCGTCCACCGGCGCCACGGTCAGGCTGTCGATGTTGTAGCCGCGGCCGGAGAACAGTCCGACCACGCGGGCCAGGATGCCGGCCTCGTTTTCGACAAGGACCGAGATGGTTGCGCGGCGTTGGGTTGGGTCGGCGGGAGTGGGCATGGGAACCGTTCAGACGAAAAGGAGTTGCGGCGGGCGTCGCACGTCAAAGCCGCTGGTTCACACCAATACCAATCCCTCGTCCGTAATCCCCGCCGCCCGGTCCTCGTGTTCGGGGCCGAGAATCATCTGGTTGTGCGCCGCCCCGCTCGGGATCATCGGGAAGCAGTTCTCCTTGGGATCGACGGCGATGTCGGCGATCACCGCGCGGTCGGTTGCCAGCATCTCGGCGATCACCCCGTCCAGCTCATCGACGCCGGTGGCGCGCAGCCCGACGGCATGGAAACTGTCTGCCAGCTTGACGAAATCGGGCAGCGCCGCCGAGTAGCTTTCGGAATAGCGCGCGCCGTGCAGCAATTCCTGCCACTGGCGCACCATCCCCATGTACTGGTTGTTCAGGATAAAAACCTTCACCGGCAGGCGGTACTGCGCCAGCGTGCCCATCTCCTGAATGTTCATCAGGATGCTGGCCTCGCCGGCGATGTCGATCACCAGGGCGTCCGGATGCGCGACCTGCACACCCATCGCCGCGGGCAGCCCGTAGCCCATCGTGCCTAGGCCGCCCGAGGTCATCCAGTGGTTCGGCCGGTCGAAGCGGAAATGCTGCGCCGCCCACATCTGATGCTGGCCGACCTCGGTGGTGATGAATGTCTCGCGGCCAAGCGCCCGGGTCATCTCATAAAGCCGCTGGATGGCGTATTGCGGCTTGATCACCGAGCCGCGCGCCGTCTCCTGGGTGAAGCGCAGGCAGTCCTTGGCGCGCCACTCGTCAATCTCGCGCCACCACTCGGCGAGCGCCTGGGTATCGACCTTGGCGCCGTCCTGCTTCCACGCGGCGAGCAGCGCCTCCAGCACGCGCCCGGCGTCGCCGACGATCGGCACCTCGACCGGCACGTTCTTGTTGATGCTCGACGGGTCGATGTCGACGTGGATCTTTCGCGAATTGGGGCTGAATGCGTTGAGCCGCCCGGTCACCCGGTCGTCGAACCGCGCGCCGATATTGAGCAGCACGTCGCAGCCGTGCATCGCGAGATTGGCCTCGTAGGTGCCGTGCATCCCCAGCATCCCGAGGAATTGCGGATCGTTCGCTGGATAAGCGCCGAGCCCCATCAAGGTGCTGGTGCAGGGAAACCCGGTCGCCCGCACGAAGCGCACCAGCGCGTCGGAGGCCGCCTCGCCCGCGTTGATGACGCCGCCGCCGGTGTAGATCGTCGGCCGCTTGGCGCCCTTCAGCAGCGCGACCGCGCGGCGGATCTGCTCGGGATCGGGCTCGGTCTGCGGCCGGTAGCTGCGGTGCTGGGTCTCGGGCGGCGGCGTCCAGGGTGCCGGATTGATGACGATGTCCTTCGGCAGGTCGATCACCACCGGGCCGGGCCGACCGCTGCGCGCCACGTAGAACGCCTCGTGCACCACGCGCGCGAGATCCTCCGGGCGCTTGACCAGGTAATTGTGCTTGGTCGCCGGCCGCGTGATCCCGGTGGTGTCGGCCTCCTGGAAGGCGTCGTTGCCGATCAGGTGCGTCGGCACCTGGCCGGTGAGGCACACGACGGGAATGCTGTCCATCAGCGCGTCGACCAGCCCGGTGACGGCGTTGGTCGCCCCCGGGCCGCTGGTGACGAGCACCACGCCGACCTTGCCGGTGCTGCGCGCGTAGCCCTCGGCGGCGTGCACCGCGCCACCCTCCTGGCGGACCAGGACGTGGCGGATGGCGTTCTGGTGGAACAGCGCGTCGTAGATCGGCAATACGGCGCCGCCGGGATACCCGAAGATCACCTCCACGCCCTGCTCCTTGAGGGCGCGGAGAAGGATTTCAGCTCCTGACTGGCTCGGTTCTGCCGGCATCACGCAACACTCCGTCGATGTCCGCCCGGCCCACGGCCCGGCGAAGGGCTGCACCGATAGGGAATGTGCTGCGGCGCGTCAACTCACCCTTTCAATAAAATTCACCAGATCCCCCATCTCTCTTTCCGAAAATTGCGCCTGACCAGCGTATCGCGCATGGATCGTATGCGTGCGGCCCGCCGGCGCCAGATCGTGATGGCGGTACCAAGTGGCTTGGCGTTTCGCGTATTGCCCGGTGACGAGCTCGGCCCGTCGCGCCGCTTCGTCGAGGGTGATCTCGCCGCGCAGATAGGCGGACAATTCCGGCACGCCATGCGCGCGCGTCGCGGGCAGCGCCGGATCGAGCCCCAGCGCGAGCAGCGCCCGCACCTCTTCGAGCGCGCCAGCCTCCAGCATCGCGGCGAACCGCCCGGCGATCGCCGCCCGCAGCTCGGCGCGGGGCGGGGCGAGCAGGATCGCGGCGAACTGCCAGGGCGCCTTCTGGCCCGGCCGCGCCTGCCAGTCCGCCAGCGGCGTTCCGGTGCCGAGCCAGACCTCGTAGGCGCGCGCGATCCGCTGGCCGTCGTTCGGCCGCAACCGCGCGGCCGTCGTCGGATCGACTTCCGCAAGCCGCTCGTGCAGCGCCGCCGGGCCGAGCTTCGCGAGAAGGCCACGCGCGGTTTCGCGTGCTGCTCGTCCCGCATCGGGGATGTCCGCCAGGCCGTGGGTCAGCGCCGCGAAATACAGGCCAGTGCCGCCACACAGGATCGGCAGCCTTCCCGCGCGCGCCCCCTGACCCAACCCCCTCCCAGAGGGCTTTTTCTCTCCCTCTCCCTCTGGGAGGGGGTTGGGGTGAGGGGACACCCAAGCCTCCGCCATTGCCCGCAATGCCGCCCCACGCCACCAAGCCACGCTCCCGGCTTCCGCCGCGGGCCGCACGCCGAACAGCCGGTGCGGCACGGCCACCTCCTCCGCCGGGCTGGGGCGGGCGGTCAGCACCCGCAATTCGCGATAGACCTGCATCGAGTCGGCGTTGATGACCGTCCCGTGCAGCCGTTCGGCCAGCGCCACCGCCAGCGCCGATTTGCCGCTGCAGGTCGGTCCGGCGACGATCAGGGCCGGCGGCTCATCCATTCCCTTGCTCGCCCCGCTTGCGACTTCAGTCCCGCGCTGCCACCGTCCGCCGCCCCGCCGGAACTCGCCGCCGATGACCCATGTTCTTACCCTCGTCGCCGACCGCACCGCGACCTCGCTCGACGCGGCCACCATCGCGCGGGTGCGCGAGGCGATCCAGGGCGCGCCGCCGGAAATTCTCTCCCCCGGCGAGGCCGCCGACATCGCCTGCCCCGACGCGCCCGATCTCGGCACGGTGCGCGCGGCACTCGACGGCGCGCCGATCGACGCCATCGCGCAGCCGGGCGAGAATCGAAAAAAGTCCCTGCTGATCGCCGACATGGACAGCACCATCGTCGCCGTCGAGACGCTGGACGAGCTGGCCGATTTCGCCGGCATCAAGGAGCAGATCGCCGCCATCACCCGACGCGCGATGAATGGCGAGCTCGACTTCAAGGACGCCCTGCGCGAGCGGGTCGGGATGCTGAAGGGCCTCGGCACCGACGCGCTCGAAAAGACCTGGGAGCGCATCCGCATCACCCCCGGCGCGCGCGAGCTGGTCGCCACGATGCGCGCGCACGGCGCCGTCACGGCCCTGGTCTCGGGCGGCTTCACCTTCTTCACCAGCCGGGTCGCCGCCGAGCTCGGCTTCGACCTGCACCACGCCAACACCCTGCTCGACGATGGCACGACGCTCACCGGGGCGGTCGGCGAGCCGATCCTCGACCGCGATACCAAGGTGAGCACCCTGCGCGCCCTGGCCGAGCAACGCGGCCTCCCGCTGATCGCCACACTGGCAGTGGGCGACGGCGCCAATGATCTCGACATGCTCGCCGCCGCTGGGCTCGGGGTCGCGTTTCACGCCAAGCCGATCGTCGCCGCCGCCGCGGGCGCCTGCGTGGACCACGCGGATCTGCGCGCCCTGCTGTTCGCGCAGGGCTACCGGGCAGCGGACATCCGGTAAACCGTCAGCCAAGGGAATCCGGCGACATCCGCAGCGCGCAGGCGAGATCGTCGAAGCTCACCGACCGCCCGCGCGCCAGCGCGGCATCGCGCATCGCGAGCCGGGCCGCCGGCGCCATCGCGCACGCCTGATCGAGTGCGCCGCGCAAGCCGTCCGGCTCGTCGGCACCGTAGACGATCGCCTCCCGTCCGGGGCGCACGACTTCCAGCAGGGGCGGCAGGTCCGGCACGATGAGCGGACGGCCGAACCCCAGGGCCAGGGCGGCGGCGCCGGAGGTCAGGATGCGACGATACGGCAGCACCACGAAATCGGCGGCGCGCAGCACGTACTGCACCGTCGCATCCTCGACGTGGCGGGGCACCAGCAGCACCTGCGGCGAGGGGATGACGTAGCGCGCCTCCACGCCAGCCGCTTGCCGCCCGGCGAGGATCAGGCGCGCCTCGGGCCGTGCCGGGCAGAGCTCGGCGAACGCGCTCGCCAGCGCGTCGACCCCCTTGTAGGGGCGCATCGCGCCGAGGAACGCGAATACGACGTGCTCGGCGCCAAGATCGAAGTAGCGACGCGCGGCTTCATCGGTGATGTCGTCGGGATAGGCGGGGGCGAGATCGGGGCAGGGTACGATCCGGATGCGCGCCTCCGGCGTGCCGAGCGCCCGTGCCAGGCCGGCGCCCGTCTCGCCATGCACATGAACGACGTCCGCACGAACCGCCAGCGCCGCGCGCAATGCCCGCGCCAGCGCCGGGTCGCGGTCCTCGTGCGGTGCGGCATTGTGCATCGTCCAGATCAGCCGGCCGCCGCACCCCCGGAACACGTCGAGTTCCGCCAGGAACAGCCCGACCGCCTGCCGGGCGGCGTCCCCCGCGAGGCTCGCCGTCACCGCGTCCTCCCAGTGCATGTGGAACACCACCGGCCCGGTCGCGACGGCCTCCAGCGCGTCGGTCACGGTCCCCG
>DATIMU010000035.1:0-8862 GCA_035475015.1 Acetobacteraceae bacterium | reverse complement strand
TTGTCCAGCGTGATGTAGCTGGAGCTTTCCGTGTTGTAGAGCCGCCGATTTGCGTATTTCTTCACCACCACGGGCGGTGCCGCGGCCGGCTGGTCTTCCGGCTGGGTGCGGACGGGCTCTGACATGGACCTCCCCTTGCCTCTCGGTTCGTCTCTCGGCCGTCGGGTCCCTGGGTGTTGGATTCTCGCCGGTGATGGATAACATGCGGATTTTGCCGCACCTGCGAAAGCGAAAATCGAGAGATCGTGCTCGGCTTTTCGCGCTATGCGCGGTTTTCGCGTCAACCGGCCCTGGTCGGCGGGGCGCGGCGATCAGGAGGATGGATGAGGCATGAGCGAGAGCGGGGCCGGCGATCCGCCCAAATCTGGCGGCGCCAGCCTGCACGAGCTGGCGCGCGACTGGGTCACGCTGTGGCAGAGCGAGCTTGCCGCCCTCGCCGCGGACCGGGAGGCACAGGAGAGCTGGCAGGCGATGGTGGCCCTCTGGGCCGGAGCCGCCGGTGCCATGCTGAACGGCGTCTCGGCCGCGTCGAGGCAAGGTGACGGAGCGGAGCGACGCACCCGGTCCGCTGCACCGCCGGGGACCACGCCCGCTGCTGCTGCACCTGACCCTCGCGATGCTGAGATCGAGCGCCTCGTTGGCCGGGTTGCCGAACTCGAGCGGCGCCTCGTCGAGCTGGAACGCGGCGAATTGGAGCGCCGACGCGATCGCGGCAGCCGCCGCCGGGCATGAGGGAGGCGCCGCGAAGCTCGAATCGGTGCTGCGGCAGGACCGCGCGCTGCTCGCCGGCATCGCCGCCTATCGCCGCCATCCCTGGCACCGCGACCTGCCGGACCCGCCGACGCTCTGGCAAGAGGGCGGCTCCCGCCTGCTCGACTACGCCCCGGCCGCGGCACCCGGGGCGCTCCCGGTCCTGTTCGTCCCCAGTCTCATCAACCGAGCCTATGTGCTCGACCTGGCACCCGGCCATTCGATGCTGCGCTGGCTCGCCGACCAGGGGGTCCGTCCGCTGCTGCTGGACTGGGGCTGGCCCGGCGCGGTGGAGCGCGGCTTCACCCTCAGCGACTACGTGGCCGGCCGCCTCGAACGCGCTTTGACCGCGGCAAGCCGGATCGCCGGCGGCCCGACCGTGCTGGCCGGCTACTGCATGGGCGGCACGCTGGCCGTGGCCGCCGCCGCGCGCCGGCCGGATCTCGTGCGTGCCCTCGCCCTGCTCGCCGCTCCGTGGGATTTCCACGCCGAGGGCGCCGAGCGCGCCAAGCAGGCGGCCGCCTCGGTCGCGCTGCTGGAGCCGGCGTTCGGCTTCAACGCCACGCTGCCGATCGACCTCATCCAGGCGATGTTCGCGCTGCTCGATCCGACCGGCGTGGCCGACAAGTACCGCGCCTTCGCCCGTCTGAGCCCCGACAGCGACCGCGCGCGATTGTTCGTCGCCCTCGAGGATTGGCTCAACGACGGGGTGCCCCTAGCCGCCCCGGTCGCGCGCGAGTGCCTCGCCGGCTGGTACGGCGCGAACACCCCCGCCGCCGGCCAATGGCGCATCGCCGGCCTGGCGGTAGACCCCGCCGCGATCGCCATGCCGGCCTTCGTCGCGGTCCCCGGCCGCGACCGCATCGTGCCCCCGGCATCCGCCCGTCCGCTCGCCGCGCTGATCGCGGGCGCGACGCTGCACGAACCCGCCGCCGGCCATATCGGCATGGCGGCCGGCAGCGCCGCCGAGCGCGCGTTGTGGCAGCCGTTGCGGGAATGGCTGAGCGCCTTGTGACGGTCTTTCGCCGGTGCCGCGAGGCGGGTAACGTTTCCCAATCGGCGTTCCCATATCGACCCCAGGACATCGCTCCAGGAAGGAGATCCCCAGGATGGACGACATCGTCATCGTCGCGGCTGCGCGCACCCCGGTCGGCAGCTTCAGCGGCGCGCTCGGCGGGCTGTCGGCCCACGAACTCGGCACCGTCGCGCTCCAGGCGGCGATGCAGCGGGCGAAGCTCGACCCGGGCGATGTCGACGAGGTGATCCTCGGCCACGTGCTCACCGCCGGCGAGGGTCAGAATTCGGCCCGCCAGGCGGCGCGCGCCGCCGGCATCCCGGACGACAAGACCGCTTTCGCGATCAATCAGGTCTGCGGCTCCGGCCTGCGCGCGGTGGCTCTCGCCGCCCAGCAGGTGCGCACCGGCGAGAGCGCCATCGTCATCGCCGGCGGCCAGGAGAGCATGAGCCAGTCGCAGCACGCGGCCTATCTGCGCGCCGGCACCAAGATGGGCGGCGTCGAGTTCATCGACACCATGCTCAAGGACGGGCTGTGGGACGCCTTCCACGGCTACCACATGGGCGTCACCGCGGAGAACGTCGCGCGCGCCTACCAGATCACCCGCGACGAGCAGGACGCCTTTGCCCTCGCCTCGCAGCACAAGGCGTCGGCGGCGCAGAAGGCCGGCCGGTTCACGGACGAGATCGCGCCGGTCACGGTGAAGGGCCGCAAGGGCGACACGGTGGTGAGCGACGACGAGTACATCCGCCACGACGCCAACGCCGAGACGATGGCCAAGCTGCGCCCCGCCTTCAGCAAGGAGGGCACCGTCACCGCCGGCAACGCCTCGGGGATCAATGACGGCGCCGCCGCCCTGGTGGTGATGACCGCCTCGGAGGCGGCCAAGCGCGGCCTCACGCCGCTCGCCCGCATCGCCAGCTTCGCCACCGCAGGCGTCGATCCGGCGGTGATGGGCACCGGCCCGATCCCCTCCAGCCGCAAGGCGCTCGCCCGCGCCGGATGGAAGGTCGATCAGCTCGACCTGATCGAGGCCAACGAGGCGTTCGCGGCACAGGCCCTGGCTGTCAACAAGGATCTCGGCTGGGACACCTCGAAGGTGAACGTCAACGGCGGCGCAATTGCCATCGGCCACCCAATTGGCGCCTCAGGTGCCCGCGTGCTGGTGACGCTGCTGCACGAGATGGGCAAGCGCGACGCCAAGAAGGGTCTCGCCACGCTGTGCATCGGCGGCGGCATGGGTGTGGCGATGACGCTGGAGCGGTAAGCCCTCACCCCGGCCCTCTCCCCTTGCGGGAGAGGGTTGGGTGAGGGGGCCGAGTGTGGACGAGAGACTCAGGCTCGCGTCCCACTCCGCAGATGATCGCTCAGCGCCGTCATCGGCCGGCGGATCACCTTCGTCGCATCACCCTTCAATACCTCGAACCGCGTCTCCTCCTGCTCGCGCCAAAAGCGGATGTCGAAGCGCAACTCGCCCACCATCAGGTCGAACACCGTGATGTCGGGCAGCCATGCCGGCAGCTCGGGGTAGACGAATAGCCGGCCGCGCGGCGCGTCCGGCAGCACGCCGAGCATCGCCTGGATCAGCATGAACGACGCTCCCGCCGCCCAGGCCTGCGGCACGTTGGCGCCGATGTACTGCACCGGGAAGTTGCCGCCGTCGCGCTGGATGCCGGCATAGAGTTCCGGCAGCTGGTTTGACAGGAAATGGCTGCCCGCCACGCTGATGTCGTGCGCGATGGCCGCCGCCTCCGCGCCGAAGCCGTAGCGCTTGAAACCAAGGGCGATGATGCCGTTGTCGTGCGGCCACACCGAGCCGGTCTGGTAGTTGTAGGGATTGAACGCCGGGTTCAGTGCCGAGAGCGTGCGGATGCCCCAGCCGCTCCACATGTCCGGCTGCATCAGCCGCTCGACCACGCGCTTCGCCCGGTCGGGCCGGATGATGCCGGAGAACAGGCAATGCCCGACATTGGACGACACCGAGAGCGCCTTCTTCTTGTCGCCGTCCAGGGCGAATGCGTAGAAGCCGAACTCCTCGTCCCAGAACGCCTCGTTGAACTGGTCGAACAGGATCTGCGCCTTGGCCCGCAATTCCTGCGCCCGCGCCGGCCTGCCGAGTTCGTCGTACACGTCCGCCATGCGCAGCCAAGCGTCGTAGACATAGCCCTGCAACTCGCAGAGTGCCTTCGGACCCTTGACCAGCGAACCGTCGGCATACACGACGCAATCGCCGGAATCCTTCCACGCCATGTTCTCGTAGCCGAGGTCCGAGCGTGTCTGGTACTCCTGGAAGCCGTCGCCGTCCCGGTCGCCATATTTGTCGATCCACGTGAGGCAGCCTTCCGCCGTATCGAGATGACGCTCCAGCAGCGAGCGATCGCCGGTCGCCCGCCAGGCGGCGTGCAGGGTGATGAGATACAGCGGCGTCGCGTCGGCGGTGCCGTAGTACGGCGTGTGTGGGATCAGCTTAAAATGCGCCAACTCGCCATAGCGCATCTCGTGCGGGATCTTGCCCGGCTCGGCGTCGCGGTGCGGGTCATCGACGGTCGATTGCAGCGACCCGAGGATGTCGAGCGCACCCCGGGCGAACTCCGGGTAGATCAGCAGGTTCTGGATCGAGACGATCAGGCTGTCGCGGCCGAACGGAGCGACGAACCAGGGGAGGCCCGCCGCGGGCAGGAACGCCATGTGGTCGGTGCCATTCATCGGCAGCCGCAGCGCCGCCATGTCCTCGAGCGCCTGGCGGTACAGCCGGTAGAACTCCTCGTTGCTGGTACGGATCTTCATCACCGTGCGCAGCCAGTCGGCCATGGTCTCCGCGTGCTTGGAGCCGTGCGCGTGGGCCGTGCAATCCTCGGGTGCCGGAAATTGCTTGTCGCCGTCCGCGAGGTCGTAGACCAGGCAGCAATGCCAGGACTGTCCCGGATCGAGCCCGATCTCGAAGCTGAGCCGCCCGTTGGCATAGACCGCGCGCGATGAGTGTCTGCGTGGGGAGATGGTGACGGCGCGCGAGAAGTCGCCGTTGATGTATGTGGTGCTGAGCCGCTGCTGGTGCTCCAGCCAGTGCGTCTCGATCCGGCCGCGCCGCACGATACGGTTCGATTTCACCTCGAAGATGTCGGCGAAATCGGAGCGAACCGCGATCTCGAGCTGGAAGCGCACATGCTTCGAGCCGTAATTGGTGACGTCGAGGTCCTCGTGCATCCCGCCGCTGATCGAGCGGCTGAGCACCAGGCTCAGCGTGCGCGGCGGTATGATGCCGTCCTGCGTGACGATCGCGCCGTTGGTGAGGAACACCCGCGCGGCGTAGTAGGTGACGCCGCCGCCGTTCAGCAGCTCCCATTTCTCGCCGTTGGCGTAGATCGTCCAGCTGCTGACCAGGCGGGTGTCGAAGAAGTAGAGGCCCTTTTCGGAGGGCCATTTCACCTCCCCGTTCGGTTCGCTGACCAGCACGGTCTGCCCCTGGTGTATGGCGATCTGCGGCGGCCCGACCTGCACCGTGAACGGCATGGCGTTCTCCCCTGACAACCCGCCGAGTGCCGGCGTCTCAACTTGTGGTTATAGCGGGGGCAGGCCTCCCGCCGCCACCTTGTTCAGCCGCGAGCCGTCGCGTCAGTCCTGGGCCATGGGCGCCGTCAGCAGGACAGAGGGCGCGGGATGCGGGGGGCGCGCAGCTCCCTCCGTGGGCCGTTCCACCCACGCCGTCTCGCCCTTCTCGCAGCGCTGCGTCACCGGAAAGTAGAGCGGTCCCTGTTGCGCTGGCAGACGAACCATCAGCGAGAACTCGTCGTACTCGTCATCGGGCAGATGGCCGCCCGTCCATCGGACGAGCCTGACCCGCTCGGTGAGCTCGTGCCCCTCGTTGGCCACCGGCCGGCCAAGGCGCTCCTTCTCGATCTCCAACGTCCATCCGGCCTTGGCGGCGGGCTTCGCAACCACGATGCCCGGCGGCAGCTCGACGCTGATCGCTACGGTCGCGGAGCCGTCGCAACCGTGCGGCACCCGAAACGTGGCCTTGTAGTAGCTGCCGGCCGGCGCCTGCCGAACGGCGATCACGATATGGGCGACCGCGGGGCCGGCGATGGTCAGCCCGGCCAGCGCGAGCGCCAGGCTCATGCAGTTTCGTTTCATGTCATATTTCCTCAGAATGCGAGACGTGCGCCGGCGTAGATGCTCAGGCCGTCGCCGGGATAGAAGACCGCGCTGCTCACCTTCTGGGCGTTGGTGATCGTGCCGAGATCGCTGATGTAGTGCTTGTCCGTCAGGTTGCGCGCGTCGAGATAGAACAGCGTGCCGTCGCCCAGATCGAACCCGGTTTGCACCCCCAGGAGCGTGTAGGCCGGCACCTGCAGGGTATTGGCAAAATCGGCGTACATGCCGACCGGCACGATGTCCAACGATGGCGCGAGATAGAACCCGCTGGGGTGGGTGTAGGTGAGGGTGGTACGCAGGACGTGCGGCGGCAGGCCGGCGATCTTGTTGTTGCCGTACTGCGGATCGTCCTGGAAATGCGCGTCGGTGTAGTTCCACAGCTGCGACAGCGTGATCCGGTCCCCAGCACCCGGTCCGCCGACGTCCCGCACGACGTCCACGCTAGCGCCGAGCTCGACGCCCTGGATGATCGTCGTCCCGGCGTTGAACGTCGCGGCCGGGATCGCATTCGGCGAGGTGGTGTACTGCAGCAACTGCCCGTTCACCGTCGAGCGGTAGGCGGTGACATCCCAGGCGAACCGGTCGTACTGCCCGCGCGCGCCGATCTCCACGGTCCAGGCGCGCTGCGACTGCAGCGGTACGAACCCGGTCGCGCCGTTGGCCTGGGTTTGCACGAGGTCGCTGAAGTCCGGCACGTCCTGGCTGCGCGTAAGGTCGACGAAGGCCTGAATCCCCTCCCGCGGCTCCCAGAGCAGGCCGATCTTCGGGTTGAACCCGCTATAGGTCTTGCCGAGATTGGCGTAGCCCCGGCTGGCCGACAGCCCACCGCCTTCGTCCACGTAGTCGCGCTGGTCGATCAGCGCCTTGGCCCCCGCCATCAGCGCCACGGTCGGCAGGAAGAAGAACCGGTTCTCGAAATACGCTTGATAGTCGTAGGCGTTCTGCCGCGAGCTGAGCGTCTGCGCGCCACGGCTGCCGCCGACATTGACGTATTGCAGCGCCGTATTGTTGCCGCCGACGAAGCGGACGCCGCCGATAACGTCATTGCGGAAGCCGCCGAGGTCGAGCGACGCCGTGTAGCGCGCGCCGACGCCGTAGGTGATGCCGTCCTGGTCGATCACCTGGAAGATCGGATGGAACAGCTTCTTGTGGATGAACCAGGTATCGAAATCGAGCTTGCCGGTATCGAGCGTGACCGTGGTGCGGTTCGCCACGCGCTCGGTCCAGGTCTCCCGCGACTGGTTGCCCGAGACCGCAGCGGGTGCCGCCATCGTCGGGTCGTTGAGCGCCTGGCTCAAGGTCAACGTGCCCGGCAGCTGCTGTGCCACGAAATAGGCCCCGACGTAGAATCGGGTCTCGACGTTGTCGTTGATGCGGTAGCCGGCGTTGGCGTTGAACTGCAAGGCCTGCTGGCGCGAGTGGTCGCGATAGCCGTCGCTGTGGGTCAGCGTGAGATTGCCGAGCACGTCGAAATCGCCGAACGCGCGCGACACCTGGCCGTTCAGCCGGACAGTGCCGAAGCTGCCGCCGTCCAGGCGCACTTTGTTCGGCGCGACCGCGGTGTACGCCGTCGGCGAGACGAAGTTGATCGCACCTCCGAGCGTCGATGAGCCATAGGCCAGTCCGTTGCCGCCCTTGAACACCTCGACGGAGCGGAAGGCCAGCGGGTCGAGCTGATAATAATCGCCGCTGCCATCCGCGAGGTTGACCGGGATGCCGTCCTGCAGCAGTTCGAGCCCGCGAACATGATAGGAGCGTCCGATGCCCGATCCGCGGATGGACAGCCGGATCTCCTGGCCATAGCGGTTCTGCACGTAGACGCCCGGCGTGTTCTTCAGCACGTCGCGCAGCGTGTTCGAGTAGCTGTTCTTGTAGGCCTCGCTGTTGATCCACTCGACCGAGCCGACCGTCTGGTCGATCGCCTCGCGCTGCAGTTCGAGGCCCGGCACGGTCAGCGAGCCCGCCGGGCGCGCGGTAACGGTCACGGGTGGAAGTTGGACGGCATCCGCGGCCGGGGAATTCGCCTGCGCATGGGCCGGACGAGCGAGGAGGAGTGCCGCAAGCGACAAGGCGCTGCCGGCAACCGAAGCAGGACGATACACGGAGATGTCTCCCTCGGGGCGGCTTGCGCCAGCCCCGATGTGAGCGATTGCAAACGGCCTCGCGCATGGGGCGCGAGGCCGGCCGGATGGGCTCAGCAATCAGCTCAGGGGAGGGGCGCGCGCGTTCGGCCGATCATGGGGCGGCCCGCGCGGCAGGCCGGGCTTGCCCTCATGGTTCTCGACATAGGCGACGAGCAGCGCCAGCGGCAGCTCGGCGGCCGGCGTCGCGGCAAGAAGGAGCGGGGCCGTGCAGCACGCCTGACAGAGCGGGCACGCGGCATGGTGGGGAGCGGACCCGTCCCGATCGGGCGAAGGGGCAGAATGCTCCGAGCAGATCGGCGCGCCGGCCAGCAAGTCGGCCTGCGCTCCCATCGACAGCGCCGCGCCAACCGGGGCCGCGATCTGCACGAGCAGGGCGAGCAGCGCGAAGGCGAGTCCCCTGAACGTGAGAAGCCCCTTCATGCCGCGCCCGCCCTGTCTACTCGGCCGCTGCCGCCGGCATGACTTGCTCCGCGAGGAACGGCCGGAGCGACTTGCCACCCAGTTTCGGACCGTGCGCGTGGAGATGGCAGGCAGCGACCCCACCGCCCTCGATGGCGACCGGCGGCGGCGCTTCCTTGGCGCAGATGTCCATCGCGAACGGACAGCGCGTGCGGAAGCGGCAGCCGCTCGGCGGGTCGAGTGGGCTCGGCAGGTCGCCGGCGAGGATCAGCCGGTCATCGGAGCGCCGCCGGTCCGGGTCGGGAAACGGCACGGCCGAGATCAGCGCGGCGGAATACGGATGGCCGGGGTTGTCGTAGACCCGCGCGCTCGGCCCCTGCTCGACGATCTCGCCGAGATACA
>DATIMU010000034.1:0-2870 GCA_035475015.1 Acetobacteraceae bacterium | reverse complement strand
TTGACCTGGATGTTGTCCGCCGCCCAGGCGGTCGCCAGCGCCCGGCTCATCTGCACGATGCCGCCCTTGCTGGCCGCGTAGGGGGTCGCGTAGGGCGCGCCGAACAGCGACATCATCGAGCCGATGTTGATGATCTTGCCGCCGCCGGCCTGCTTCATCGCCGGGAACGCCGCCTGCGCGCACAGGAAGGCGCTGGTCAGGTTGGTATCCATGACGCCGTGCCACTCGGCCTCGGTGAATTCCTCCGGACGCTTGCGGATCGAGGTGCCGGCGTTGTTCACGAGGACGTCGAGCCGGCCGAATGTCCCGAGCGCCTGCTCGACGAGACCCCGGCACGCCGCCTGGCTGGTCACGTCGGCGGCGACGAACACCCCCGCCCCGCCGAGTTCGGCCACCGCCTTTTTCGCCTTGGCCTCATTGCGCCCGGCCAGCACGACCTTGGCGCCCGCCGCGGCGAGCCCCTTGGCCATGCCGAGCCCGATGCCGCCATTGCCGCCGGTGACGATGGCCACCTTGTTGGTGAGATCGAACAGCTTCATGCCCACGCCTCCCTTGGTCACGTCCCGCCAGACAAGCACGATGGCCCGCGTCCCGCCACGGACAGGTGACACGCTTGCAACCCGTCGCAAGCGAACCGCGCCGCGCGCGGCGGCGTTGCCCTCGCGGTTGGGTGCAGGGCAGCGGAGCGACAGCATGGCCAAGACCGTCGGCGATTTCGTGTGGGAACGGTTGCATCAATGGGGGGTCAAGCGGGTCTTCGGCTACCCCGGCGACGGCATCAACGGCTTGGTCGGCGCGCTCGACCGAGCCGGCGACAAGTTCGATTTCGTGCAGGTGCGGCATGAGGAGATGGCCGCCTTCATGGCCTGCGCCCACGCCAAGTTCACTGGCGAGGTCGGCGTGTGCATCGCCACCTCCGGCCCCGGCGCGATCCACCTGCTGAACGGCCTGTATGACGCCAAGCTCGACCATATGCCGGTGCTGGCCATCGTCGGCCAATCCGCGCGGGCGGCGATCGGCGGCCACTTCCAGCAGGAGGTGGATCTGCAGAATTTGTTCAAGGATGTCGCGAGCGCCTACGTCGAGACGGCGATGGTGCCGCAGCAGATGCGCGGCCTGATCGACGGCGCGATGCGCACCGCCAAGGCCGAGCGCCGCGTCACCTGCCTCATCATCCCCAATGACCTGCAGGAGCTCGACGCCGCCGAGCCGCCGCGCGCGCACGCGACCATTCATTCCGGCCTGGGCTATGTCGCCCCCAGCGTGGTCCCCGAGGAGGCGACCCTGCGGCAGGCCGCCGAGGTGCTGAACTCCGGCAAGAAGGTCGCGATGCTAGTCGGCGCCGGCGCCCTGCACGCGACCGACGAGGTGGTCGCGGTGGCCGAGCGGCTCGGCGCCGGCATCGCCAAGGCGCTGCTCGGCAAGGCCGCGGTGCCGGACGATCTCCCCTACGTCACAGGCTCCATCGGCCTGCTCGGCACCAAGCCGAGCTGGGAGATGATGACCGGGTGCGACACGTTCCTGATGATCGGCTCCGGCTTTCCCTATTCGGAGTTCCTGCCGAAGGAGGGACAGGCGCGCGGCGTGCAGATCGACCTCGACCCCCGGATGCTCAGCGTCCGCTACCCGATGGAGGTCAACCTCGTCGGCGACAGCACCAAGACCTTGCGGGCGCTCCTGCCGATGCTCGACCAGAAAAGCGACCGCTCCTGGCGCGAGAAGATCGAGAAGGACGTCGCGGAGTGGTGGAAGGTGCTCGCAGCCCGCGCGATGAACAAGGCGGAGCCGCTCAACCCGCAACGGCTGTTCCACGAGCTCTCGCCGCGCCTGCCCGATCGCGTCATCCTCACCTGCGATTCCGGCTCGGCGGCGAACTGGTACGCGCGCGACCTCAAGATGCGCCGGGGCATGATGGCCTCGCTCTCGGGCGGCCTCGCCACCATCGGGCCGGGGATGCCGTACGCGATCGCCGCCAAGTTCGCCTACCCCGACCGCCCGGTGATTGCGATGATCGGCGACGGTGCGGCGCAGATGAACGGGATGAACGCGCTCATCACGGTGTCCAAATACTGGAAGCAATGGGCCAACCCCCGGCTCATCGTGCTGATCCTGAACAACCGCGACCTCAACCAGGTGACCTGGGAGCAGCGCGCGATGGCCGGCGATCCGAAATTCGAGGCCTCGCAGAGCATTCCGGACGTGCCGTATCACAAATATGGAGAATTGCTCGGGCTCAAGGGGATCTTCGTGGACGATCCCGACCGGGTCGGGGCCGCCTGGGACGAGGCATTGGCGGCGGATCGCCCGGTGGTGCTCGAAGCCTACACCGACCCCAACGTGCCGCCGCTGCCGCCGCACATCACGCTCAAGCAGGCCAAGGCGTTCACCAGCACGATCCTGAAAGGCGATCCCGAAGAGGCCAGTATGCTCATGGGCACCGCCCGCGAGGTCATAGGCTCGATCCTGCCGGGTGGTCGATCGTAGTCGGCGATGGCCGGGAAAGTACCCGTAACGGCCGTGCAAGCGCGCGCCTACACCATCCCGACTGACGCGCCGGAGGCGGACGGAACCTTCGCCTGGGACAGCACGACGTTGGTGGTCGTGCATGTCCTCGGCGGCGGGGCGACGGGGCTCGGCTTCACGTATACCAATGGCTGCATCACCGGCCTGATCGACAAACAACTCGCCCAAGCGGTGCATGGGCGGGACGCGATGGACGTTCCGGGATGCTGGCAGGCGATGCTGCACCAGGTGCGCAATATCGGCCGCGAGGGATTGGCCGCCACCGCGATCTCGGCGGTCGATGTCGCGCTATGGGATCTCAAGGCGAAGCTGCTCGACCTGCCGCTGTGCCGGCTGCTCGGCATGGC
>DATIMU010000033.1:0-1900 GCA_035475015.1 Acetobacteraceae bacterium | reverse complement strand
GACGTCATCGGCAATTTCAACGTGGTGCGGGCGTTCGGTGCCACGGTGCGCGAGCAGCGCCGGTTCGGCCGGGTGGTCGAGGGCTAGATGACGGCGCGGCGCACGAGCCTGCTCTATCTCGAGCAGCTGCGCCTGATCCATGCGGTGCTGACCGCGATCCTCACCGCCGGCCTGGTCGGCTGGGCCATCCTGATGTGGCAGCGCGGCCAGGCGACGGCGGGCGACATCGTGCTGATTACCTCGCTCGGCCTCACCATCCTGCACAGCACGCGCGATCTGGCGGTGGCGCTAGTCGACCTCACGCAGCACATGGCGCGGCTCGAGGAGGCGATCGGCGCGCTGCTCACCGAGCACGATCTGCCGGACCACCCGCAGGCCGGGACGCTGGCGCGGGGCACCGGCCAGGTGCGGTTCGAGGGTGTGTCGTTCTCCTATCCGGGACGCGATGCGGTGATCGAGAATTTCGATCTTGCGATCGAGCCCGGCCAGCGCGTCGGTCTGGTCGGCGTTTCGGGCGCCGGGAAATCCACCGTGCTGGCCGTGCTGCAACGCTTCTACGATGTGCGCGCCGGTCGCATCCTGATCGACGGGCAGGATATCGCCCGCCTCACCCAGGAGAGCCTGCGGCGCCAGCTCGCGATCGTGCCGCAGGATATTTCCCTGTTTCACCGCACGGTGCTCGAGAACATCCGCTATGCCCGGCCGGAGGCGAGCGAGGCCGAGGTGCTGGCGGCGGCGGACATGGCGCGCTGCCGCGACTTCATCGAGGCGCTGCCGGACGGCTTCGCGACGATGGTGGGCGATCGCGGCGTGATGCTCTCCGGCGGCCAGCGCCAGCGCATCGCCATCGCGCGGGCCTTGCTCAAGGACGCGCCGATCCTGCTGCTCGACGAGGCGACCTCGGCACTCGACACCGACAGCGAGCGGGCGATCCAGCTGGGGCTCGATCGGCTGATGCGCGGGCGCACCGTCATCGCCATCGCCCACCGGCTGTCCACCTTGAGCAGCTTCGACCGCATCGTGGTGTTGGATCGCGGCCGGATCATCGACGACGGCCCGCCCGCGATCCTCGCCGCGCGGCCCGGCCCGTATCGCGATCTGCTGCGCCAGCAACAGCAATTCACCGAGCTCGCGGCGGCGGCGGCATGAACGCCTGGTCCGGCGCGCCGGCGCGGTCGCGCCTCGTGGTGGTGTCCAACCGCGTGGCACCGATCACCGAGGGCCAGCCGACCGCGGGCGGCCTCGCGGCGGGAGTGATGGACGCGCTGCGCCAGCGCGGCGGATTGTGGTTCGGCTGGAGCGGCGAGATCGCCGACACCGAACCGGCGGGGGCGCTGCGGGAGGCCGGCGCCGGACCGATCACGGTGTTCACCACCGACCTCGCGCGCGCGGATTATGACGCCTTCTATCGCGGCTTCGCCAACGGGACGCTGTGGCCCGTGCTGCACGGCCAGACCGGGCTCAGCCGGTTCGACCGGGCGGAGTTCGCCGGCTACCGGCGGGTGAACGCGCAATTCGCCCGCTCGCTCGCCGGTCTGGTGCGCGGCAACGATTTGATCTGGGCGCACGACTATCACCTGTTCTGCCTCGCCGACGCGCTGCGGGCGGAGGGCGTGCGCAATCGCATGGGGCTGTTCCTGCACACGCCATTCCCGGCGCCACAGGTGCTGATGACGGTGCCGGTCCACGCCGAGCTGATCCGCGCGCTGTGCCAGTTCGACCTGATCGGCTTCCAGACCGAGGCCGACCGGACGGCGTTCCGCGACTACGTGCTGCGCCACGGCAATGGCCGGGCACTCACCGAGGACCGGTTGCTCGCCTGCGGCCGGGTGATCGACACCGGCGTCTATCCGATCGGCGTGCATGTGGACGAGGTGCGGGTGCAGGCGCTGGCGTCGGC
>DATIMU010000032.1:0-5655 GCA_035475015.1 Acetobacteraceae bacterium | reverse complement strand
AACTGGCCTTCCAGCCCGTTCAGCCGTTGGCTGATCTGCTTGAGCTGGATGACCAGCTCCTCGATGCGATTGTTGTGGAGTTGGACCTGCTGGACCTTCCCGACCAGTTCCTCGCGCTGCTTCTCGTACGCCTTCTCCGACCGGCCTGCGACCTCTTCGCCGGACGTCATCGCGTCGAGCCGCCTTGTCTGCATCTTCTGCAGCTTCTTGTAGAGGCCCTCGATCTCCTCGAAGGTCGCCAGCACCTCGGGCTTCAGCTTCTCCTCGAGCGCGGAGAGCGACATGCCCGGCCCCTCGCCCTCGGGGGTTTCGACCGTTGCCTCCGGCGGTGGGGCGCCGCCGCCCTGCGTCGCCTCGAGGTCGACGATGTCGCGCAGCAGCATCCGGCCGGCCTTGAGCTGGTCGTGCCAGGTGATGATCGCCTTGAAGGTCAGCGGGCTCTCGCACAGCCCGCCGATCATCATGTCGCGCCCGGCCTCGATGCGCTTGGCGATGGCGATCTCGCCCTCGCGCGACAAGAGCTCGACGCTGCCCATCTCGCGCAGGTACATGCGGACCGGATCGTCGGTCCGCCCGAGGCTCTCCTCGTCGACGTTGCCGGTCGGCTCCGCGCCCTCCGCGCCCTCCTCGCCCTCGGCCTTCTCGACCTTGGCGGCGGGCGCTTCGCCCTCCTCGTTGTCCTCGCTTTCGACGACCTGGATGCCCATCTCGCTGAGATTGGCCATCACGTCCTCGATCTGCTCCGAGCTGTTCTGGTCGGAGGGCAGGACGGTGTTGAGCTCGTCGAAGGTGATGTAGCCGCGTTCCTTGCCGCGCGCGATCAGGCGCTTGACCGCCGCCGCCGAAACGTCGAGCAGCGTCGTCTCCACATCCTGATCGGCCGTCACGGTGTCGGTGGACGCGGCGGGCTTCGTTGCCATGCTAACGGCACTCCAATAATGGGTCGTCCCCCAAACGGGTCATTCCCTGGCGAGGCTGGGTCAGCCTCGCGGGGTGGGCTCGGTCAATTCGGTCACGCTTCGGCCTCTTCCTGCTCGACACGGCGCACCGCGTCGCGGGCCGCGCAGAGGGCGATCAGGCGGCGCTGCGCCGCCTCGTCTGCCCGTTCCGCGAAGGCGCGGCTGGCCGCCGCCACCTCCGCCTCCAGCCGGCCGCGATGCACCAACCCGAAAATATGCCACCAGCCCGCCTCGGCCTCCGCCGGCATGGCGTCGGACGCGGCGCAGGCCGGCAGCGGAAACGGCTCCGCTGCCAGCGCCCGCGCGGCTTCTACCGCCAGACCAACCGAGGTCAGGTGGTCCATCAATGCTGGTGAGTCAAGCACATCGACGCGATCGGACCAGACAATCAGCGCATGGCGCAGGCGCTCGAAAGGCGTGGCGAGCACGAGGTCGGAAAAGGCGTGCCCGACGTCGTGCAGCAGGTCGGGATGGCGCAGCAGGATGGCGACCAGGATGCGTCCGCGCTCGACCGCGGCGGCCTCGCCGTCCAGCGCCGAGCGAGGCGGGGCGGGGCGCGGTGCGGCCGAGCGGGGCGCGCTACGACGCGGGATCGTCGACCGGCGGCCGGCGAAGAACCTGTCGAGCAGCGCCCGGCGATACTCGCTGGCGAGCGCCTTGTCGGGGATGCGCAGCGCCGCCGCCTCCAATCGGGCGCGGAACGCCGCTCGCTGCTCGGGCAAGTCCTGGCCGGCGCCCTCCCGGAGCAGGTCGAACAGCGCCTCCGACAGCGGCCGCGCCGCGTCGAGCAGGGCCTGGAACGCGGGGGCGCCCTTGCGGTGGACGATGCTGTCCGGGTCCTCGCCGGCCGGGAGCGGGGCGAAGCGCAGCGTCCGGTCGGGCGCCAGCTTGGGCAGCGCGAGCTCGGCCGCCCGGTGCGCCGCCCGGCCGCCGGCCGCGTCGCCGTCGAAACACAGGATGGGGGCCGGGGTGAGGGTCCAGAGTTCCCCGAGCTGCTCGTCGGTAAGCGCGGTGCCGAGCGGCGCCACCGCACCGGCGAAGCCCGCCTGGTGCAGCGCGATCACGTCCATATAGCCCTCGACGAGGACCACCGGCGCCCCGCTCCGCGCCGCCTCGCGGGCCATGTCGGCCCCGAACAGGGTTTTTCTCTTGGAGAATACGCCGGTCTCCGGGCCGTTGACGTATTTCGGCTGGCCGGCGCCGAGGGTGCGTCCGCCGAAGCTGATGACGCGGCCGCGCCGGTCGCGGATCGGGAACATCACCCGGTTGAAGAACAGGTCGTTGAATCGGCCAGGCTCCTCCGCCGGGCGCAGGAGGCCGGCTTCGGCGAGCATCGATGGCTCGATCCCCTCGCGCCCGAGCTCGGCGGCGAGCCCGCCGCGCCCCTCGCCGGACCAGCCGAGGCCGAAGCGGCGGATCGTGGCCTCCGACAGGCCGCGACCCAGCAGATAGTCGAGCGCCGGACGCCCCTCCGGCAGGAACAGGCGCCGTCGGAAGGCGGCCTGGACGGCTTGCAACACGCCCTGCACGTCGAGCCGCCGTCGCTCGGCCTCCGCCGCCGCGGGCGAGGGCTTGGGCACCTGCAAGCCGGCCTCGGCGGCGAGCTGCTCGACGGCTTCGGCGAACCCGGCACCCTGGCTCTGCATGACGAAGCTGATCGCATCGCCATGCGCGCCGCAGCCGAAGCAGTGGAAATGATCGTCGTAGACGTAGAACGAGGGCGTCTTTTCCCCGTGGAACGGACAGCAGCCCTTGAGCTGCCGGCCGGAGCGCGCCAGCCGCACCTTCCGCCCGATCAGCGTCGGCAGCGGTGTGCGGGCGCGCAGCTCATCGAGGAAGGCGGGGGAAAGCGCCATCAGCCGCCCAGCCGGGCTTTGACCAGCGGCCCGGCCTTGGCCATGTCGAGGCTCGCCGCGTGCTTCTCGCGCAGCGCCGCCATCACCCGGCCCATGTCGCGGATACTGCTCGCTCCAGTCGCCGCCACCGCATCGGCGACGGCCTGCTCGACCGCCGTCTCGTCCATCTGGCGCGGCAGGAAGCTCTCGATCACGGTGATCTCGGCCTCCTCCTTGGCGACCAGCTCGGGCCGCTTGCCTTGGCGATAGAGCTCGATCGACTCCCGGCGGGATTTCACCATGCCCCGGAGCGCGCTCACGATCTCCTCGTCGGGCACCGCGGGAACGCCCTTCGGCCGGGCGGCGATGTCCGCGTCCTTCACCCGTGCGAGAATCATCCGCAACGTCGAGGTGCGCGCCGGGTCGCCGGCCTTCATCGAGGCTTTCAACTGCTCCGTGAACTGCTCCCGCAGGCTCATCGTCGTCTCCGCGCAAAAAATCGTCCCCTATAATAAGGGGAGTCGTTCGCGCCGGACAAAATTTCCGACATGCTCCGTTGGCACTTGCGGCGGGAAGTCTTCTCCCATAGGTGTCGCTCCATGCCAGTCACCGTGGACGAGATCGTCGAGAGGCTGGGCGGCGCCGAGGCGGCCGCGCGGCTGACCGGAGTGGGAACCGAGGCGGTGCGCAAATGGCGCCAGGCGCACGCCATCCCGTCCCGCCATTGGCCCGCCGTCATCATCGCGACCGGCCTGTCGCTGGCCGATCTGTCCGGCACGCCGGGGACGGCCGCCACCGCGCGGGAGCCGGCGGAGGAGCCGGCCGGGCCGCCCTTGGGTGCCACGGCGGCGCTGGTGCTGGCCGACGGCTCGGTGTTCTGGGGGCGCGGCTTCGGCGCCCACACCACGGCCGAGCCGGTGGTCGGCGAGGTGTGCTTCAACACCGGCATGAGCGGCTATCAGGAGACCCTGACCGATCCCTCCTACGCCGGACAGATCATTACCTTCACCTTTCCCCATATCGGCAATGTCGGCGCCAACCCGGAGGATTTGGAGGCGACCAACATCGCGGCCTGCGCCCTCGTCGTGCAGCAGGACGTGACCGAGCCCTCAAATTGGCGCTCGCATCAGCATCTCGAGGCGTGGCTGCGGGCGCGGGGCGTCGCGGGCATCGCCGGGGTCGATACCCGCCAGCTCACCATCCGCATCCGCGACGGCGGCGCGCCGAGCGGCGTGTTGTCTTTTCCAAGCGACGGGCGGTTCGACCTCGCAGCATTGCGGGCACGGGCCGAGGCGTGGCCGGGGCTGGAGGGCATGGACCTCGCCAAGCGCGTCTCCTGCACGCAGAGCTACGAGTGGGACGAGACCGAGTGGCGCTTCCCCGCCGGCACCGGCCGGCAGACCGCGCCACGGCACCACGTCGTCGCGGTCGACTACGGCGCCAAGCGCAATATCCTCCGCTGCCTCGCCTCGGCCGGCTGCCGCGTCACCGTGCTGCCCGCCACCGCCACCGCCGATGATATTCTCCGCCACCGGCCCGACGGTGTTTTCCTCTCCAACGGTCCCGGCGATCCGGCGGCGACGGCGGAATACGCGGTTCCCGCGATCCAGGGCGTGCTCGACGCCAAGCTGCCGCTGTTCGGCATCTGCCTCGGCCACCAGTTGCTTGCCCTGGCGTTGGGCGCGAAAACGTACAAGCTCGATCGCGGCCATCGCGGTGCCAATCAGCCGGTCAAGGAGCTCGCCACCGGGCGGGTCGAGATCACCAGCCAGAATCATGGCTTCGCGGTGGACGGCAAGACGCTGCCCGCCGGCGTCGAGGTGACCCATGTCAGCCTGTTTGACGGCAGCAACGAGGGGCTCGCCTGCACCGGCCGCCCGGTGTTCAGCGTGCAGTACCATCCCGAGGCGAGCCCGGGGCCGGCCGACAGCCACCATCTGTTCCGGCGCTTCGTCGCGATGATGGATGACCATAATGGCTGACGCCCGCGCCCGGCTGCTCGCCGTCGCATTCCGGCATTCGATCTCCGAGCCCAACATCGAAGCCGGTTTCGAGCGGGTGCGTGCGCTCGCCGGTGACACGCTGAGCTACGATGCGTTCCGCGACGCGCTCGACGCCTGTCTCCGGGAAGGGCTGATCCGCGAGCCGGTGCGCTTGCCGGAGGGCGCTCTGCAATGCCACTGGCGCCTGGAACTGACCCCGGCCGGGGTAAGCGCCGCTCGAAATCAGGCGGCTTCGCCCGAAGGGAACCAGTCTTCGAGCACCTGCTCGACGTCGTAGGCTAGCGCATCGACCGGCGTGCGGGGTGTCTCGCGGTAGAGGCTGAGCGATCGCGACGCCAGCTCACGCGCTTCGACCATTTCCATTTGGACGATCTCGGGCAGGTCGCGCCGCAATGATGGGCTGTCGCGCAGCAGCCGCCGGATTGCCGCGCGAGCCTCGATCACGCTGTCCTGCCATCCGCGCCTGGGTTCCGTCGCGGGCGATGCCTGCAGTTTCATCAGGTGCTGGAGCACCGTTGCGACGTGGCTTTCCAGCGCCCGGCGATCGGCCTTGGCCAAACTCTCGATTTCCTCGGCCAGATGGTCGTAGTCCAGGCGCGTGTGGTCGTGCTCGCGGAGCGCCCGCGCCTGCTCCGATGCCCACTGGGCGACATCCCTGTCGTAGAGCCCGTCCATGCGGCGGACCATACCACCGACCGCGCTGGCGCTGCCAGACAATCGGCTTGTCCGCGGCCGCCCTCGTCGTACATTGGTTGCCATGTCCCGCCTGGCGTGCGCCTCGGCCGGCGCGGCAGCAAGGAGCCATCGCCATGCCCGCACCGACCGGCCGCCCGAGAGTCCTGATCGCCGGCGGCGGGG
>DATIMU010000031.1:0-4589 GCA_035475015.1 Acetobacteraceae bacterium | reverse complement strand
CTCGCCGAGGGCACGCCGGCCGAGATCCAGCGCAACGACTTCGTGCAGGACGCCTATCTCGGCGGCGTGGCGGCGGCCGAATGACCGATTTGCTGCAGGTCGAGCGGATCAACAGCTTCTACGGCGACAGCCACATCCTGTTCGACGTGTCGCTGCATGTCGGGCAGGGCGAGGTGGTCGCGCTGCTCGGCCGCAACGGCGCCGGCAAGAGCACGACGCTGAAAAGCCTGATCGGCGCGGTGCGGCCCCGCTCCGGCCGCGTCGTGTTCGACGGCACGGAGACGGAGAATTTGCCTGCCTACGCCATCGCCGGCCGCGGGATGCAGCTGGTGCCCGAGGATCGCCGGGTGTTCGGCAGCCTCAGCGTCGAGGAGAATTTGATCCTGGCTGGCCTGACCGCCAAGGCGCGCTGGCCGCTCGAACAGGTCTACGCGATGTTCCCCCGCCTTAAGGAGCGCAGGCGCAGCCGTGGCACGGACCTCTCCGGCGGCGAGCAGCAGATGCTGGCGATCGCCCGGGCGCTGGCGCGCGACCCGAAGCTCATCCTGCTCGACGAGCCGTTCGAGGGCCTGGCGCCGATCATCGTGCGCGATCTGCTGGCCGTTTGCCGTACTCTGGCCGATGGCGGGCAGACCATCGTGCTGGTGGAGCAGAACTTCCAGGCGGCGCTGTCGCTGGCGGATCGCGTCTATATCCTCAACAATGGCCACATGGTCGAGGAGCTGACCGCCGCCGACGCGCGCGCTCGCCCGGAGGTGCTGCACCGCTACCTCGGCGTCTAGGACTTGGTCGCCTTACGCCCTACCATCCTCGTCGTTGCCCGTCCTCGTCATGGCGAGGAGCGCAGCGACGCGGCAATCCAGGCGATCACCCGCCGAGACGCACGATGGATCGCCACGCCGTTGCGCGGCTCGCGATGACGAGTGTGAAAGGAAAGGGCAAGTCAGCCGGATGCGCCGCATCCGAGCACGGGGAGGCGCGGATGGACGGCTACGCACGCACCTACGAGGCCTGGCAGGCGAACCCCGAGGGCTGGTGGGCCAAGGCCGCCGAGGGCATCGCCTGGGACAAAAGGTGGGATCGCGTGTTCGACGCCTCCCTCGGCGCGTTCGGCCAGTGGTTCGCCGGGGCGCGGCTCAACACCAGCTTCAACTGCCTCGACCGGCATGTCGCTGCCGGGCGCGGCGAGCAGCCCGCGCTGATCTGGGACAGCCCGATGACCGGGCGGATCGAGACGTTTACCTACTCCCGCCTGCTGGAGCGCACCGCCAAGCTGGCCGGCGCGCTCGCGGCGCTGGGAGTCGCGCGCGGCGATCGGGTGGTGATCTACCTGCCGATGGTACCCGAGGCGGCGATCGCCATGCTTGCCTGCGCGCGGCTCGGGGCGATCCATTCGGTGGTGTTCGGCGGGTTCGCCGCTTCCGAGCTCGCCGCGCGCATCGCCGACGCGCAGCCAAAAGTAATTATCTCCGCTTCCTGCGGCCTGGAGCCGGGCCGCGTCGTGCAATACAAGCCGCTGCTCGACGCCGCCATCGCGCAATCGCCGCACAAGCCCGCCGCCTGCCTCATCCTGCAGCGCGAGCAGTCCCGCGCCGCCATGATCGCCGGCCGTGACCACGACTACGCCGAGCTGGAAGCCGCCGGCGCGCCGCACGCTCCCGTATCGGTGTCGGCGACCGACCCGCTCTATATCCTCTACACCTCCGGCACCACCGGGCGGCCCAAGGGCGTGGTGCGCGACAATGGCGGGCACGCGGTCGCGCTGTGGAACTCGATGCGGATGGTCTACGGCGTCGACGCGGGCGACGTGTACTGGGCTGCCTCCGATGTCGGCTGGGTGGTGGGGCACAGCTACATCGTCTACGCCCCGCTGCTGCGCGGCTGCACCACGATCATGTACGAGGGCAAGCCGGTCGGCACCCCCGACGCCGGCGCGTTCTGGCGCGCCTGCGAGCAGCACAAGGTGCGCGTGCTGTTCACCGCCCCCACCGCGCTGCGCGCCATCAAGCAGCAGGACCCCGAAGGCGCGCTACTCCGGCGCTACGATCTTTCGCGGCTGGAGGCGCTGTATCTCGCGGGCGAGCGCTGCGATCCGCCGACGGCAAGCTGGGCGGCCGACGTATTGGGCAAGCCGGTGGTCGATCACTGGTGGCAGACCGAGACCGGCTGGACGATCACCGCCGGCTTCCGCGATCTCGGGCTGTTCCCATTCAAGCCCGGCTCCGGCGGCCGCCCCGCCCCCGGCTACACCTTGGCCGCGCTGGACGACCAGGGGGCGCCGGCCGCGACGGGGCAGACCGGCAATTTGTGCGTGAAGCTTCCGCTGCCGCCCGGCTGCGCGCCGACCCTGTGGCAGGACGACGCTGGCTACCGCGCCGCCTATCTCAGCGATTTTCCCGGCTGGTACCGCACCGGCGACGCCGGCACGATCGACGCCGACGGCGACGTGTGGGTGATGGGACGCACCGACGACATCATCAACGTCGCCGGCCACCGGCTCTCCACCGGGGCGATGGAGGAAGTGCTGGCCTCGCACCCGGATGTCGCCGAGTGCGCGGTGGTGGGCGCGGCGGACGCGCTGAAGGGCCAGACGCCGATCGGGCTGGTGGTGCTGAAGGCAGGCGTGAACCGGCCGGAGGCGGAGATCGCCGGCGAGCTGGTCGGGCTGGTGCGCGAGCGCATCGGCCCGGTCGCCTCGTTCCGCGACGCCCGCGTGGTCGCGCGACTGCCCAAGACGCGCTCGGGCAAGATCCTGCGCGCCACGATCCGCAAGATCGCCGACGGCGAGGAGTATGTCGCCCCGGCGACCATCGAGGACCCGGCGGTGCTGGCGGAAATCGGCACGGCGCTGGGGCGCTGACCTCGGCCAGCGTGGCTGGCCTGATCTGGCGGGCCGCCCTATCGTCGCCGTGCCCCAGTTCGAGGATCAGTATGCGACGTCTCGCCCTCAGTCTGACCGCCCTCGCCACGCTCGTCGGGACGCTGCTGCCGGACCCGACCCTGGCCCAGGCCGCCGGCAAGAAGGCGCCGGCCGCCGCCACGGCCCAGGGCGCGCCCGGCCAGCCGCCGCACGCCTGGCTGTTCGGCACCTGGACGGGCGGCATCTTTCCCCCGCCGAGCCACCTGACCGCCGAGGCGTGCCTGTCGCAACCGGTGGTGATCTTCACCAGGGACGTGGTGCTGCGGGCGACCCTCACCGACCAGCTCTATATCCAGCGCCTGATCGCGACCGCGCTGGCCACGCCGCGTGGTACGCAATTCCAGTTCGCCGGCGCCGCCCCCTCGATGTCGTTGCTCGGGCCCGCGTCGGCGACGGCACCGGGCCTGGGCTTCGGCTGCGAGAGCGCCGACACGCTCGACGTGGAACGCCGCACCGACAACCAGATCACCTTCCCGGGCTGCTCGGACTTCCCCTACCCGCTGGTCCGCTGCCCCGGCCGCTGAGAAAAAACTCCGAGGAACGACCCATGAGCCAGACCGTAGCCCGCCTGCTGGTCGACAGCCTGGAAGCGCACGACGTCGACCTGATCTATTGCGTGCCCGGCGAGAGCTATCTCGGCCTGACCAACGCGCTGGTCGACAACAACCGCCTCCGCCTCATCGTCTGCCGCCACGAGAGCGGCGCCAGCTTCATGGCCGCCGCCGATGGGCGGATGCGCGGCGGGCGCGCCGGGGTCTGCGTGGTGTCGCGCGGGCCCGGACTGTCGAACGGGATGATCGGGCTGCACACCGCCTATCACGACGCGACGCCGATGGTGATGCTGATCGGCCAGGTGGAGCGGCGCGATTTCGGCCGCCTCGCGCTGCAGGAGCAGAATTATTCGCGCCTGCTGTCCGACATCACCAAGCTGGTGATCGAGGTCAACGAGCCGGAGACCGCGAGCGAGGCGATCGCGCGGGCCTTCCACATCGCCGAGAGCGGCACGCCCGGCCCGGTCGCAGTGATCCTGCCGGAGGATCTGTTCGAGGAGCACACCGAGGCGCCGCTCGACCGGCCCCGCCCGGCCGCCCTCGCCGGCCCGCGCGCCGCCGATCTGGAGCAGCTCGCCGGGATGCTGGAACACGCCGAGCGCCCGTTGATCTGGGTCGGCGGCGCGTTGCGCGAGGCGGCGGTGCCGGAGCTCGCGCAACTGGCGGAACGCTGGATGCTGCCGATCTCGCCGACCCATCGCCGGCCGCATCTGTTCGACGCCGACCATCCGAACTACGGCGGCTACATGGGCACGCGCGTGCCGCGCGAGCTGCTCGACACGATGAAGCGCGCCGATCTGCTGGTGGCGCTCGGCGAGCGGCTATCGGATTCGGTCAGCCAGTCCTACAGCTTTCCCACCGCCCCCGAGCCGCAACTGCCGCTGGTCCATGTCTGGCCGGACCCCGACGAGGTCGGCCGCGTGTTCCGCCCCGAGCTCGGCATGGCCTGCGACCCGCAAGCCGTGATCCAGGCGCTTCTCGCACGCGGCACGCCGCGCGGTGTGGAGGGGCGGCGCGCCTGGGTCGGCGGGTTGAACGCGATCCATAACCGTCTGCTGGAGCCGGTGTGGGACAAGACCGAGGACGGGGTGAATTTCTCCGCCGTCACCGCCGCCGTG
>DATIMU010000030.1:0-2623 GCA_035475015.1 Acetobacteraceae bacterium | reverse complement strand
GATGATCGTGCTGTCCGACCGCACGCGGGAGCGCGCCGCCGAGCGCACGCGGGCGGATTTCGTCGCCAATGCGAGCCACGAGCTGCGCACCCCGCTGGCCAGCCTGATCGGCTTCGTCGAGACGCTGCGCGGCCCGGCGGCGGACGACCGGGCCGCCCAGCAGCGCTTCCTCGCCATCATGGCCGAGCAGGCCCAGCGCATGAACCGCATCATCGACGATTTGCTCGGCCTGTCGCGCATCGAGCTGACCGAGCACCGGCCGCCCTCCGAGAGCGTCGACCTCGCTTCCCTGGTGCCGCGCATCGCCGCCGGGTTCGAGCCGCGCGTCGCCGCCCGCCGCATCACCCTCGCCGTCGAGGTCGCCGACGGCCTGCCGCCGGTGGTTGCCGACGCCGACCAGCTGGCGCAGGTGCTGCACAATCTGCTCGACAACGCGGTGAAATACGGCCGCGAGGGGGGCAGCATCCGGCTCTCGGCGCGGGTTATGGGGTCGGACCCGCGCTTTCCCGCTCGTCCCGGCGTGGTCGTCGCGGTGACGGATGACGGCGCGGGCATCCCGCGCGAGCACCTGCCCCGGCTGACCGAGCGGTTCTACCGGGTCGATGCCGGGCGCTCCCGGGCGGTCGGCGGCACGGGCCTCGGGCTGGCGATCGTCAAGCACATCGTCAACCGCCATCGCGGCCAGCTCGCGATCGAGAGCGAGGAGGGCGCCGGCACCACGGTCTCCGTCTGGCTGCCGCAAGCCAAGCCGGACGGCGCGTAAGCTCAGGGGCCGGCGGGGCGCTCGGTCGGCGGGAAGCGGCGCAGGATGCGCAGCATGACCAGCATCGCGGGGACCGCGGCGAACAGGCAGACGGCGTAGAACTGGGTCCAGCCGAGAGCGGCGGCGAGGAAGCCGGACAGTCCGCCCACGGTGCGCAGCGCGATGGCGGCGAGCGAGGAGAGCAGCGCGTATTGCGTCGCGGTGAAGGCGACCGAGCAGAGGCCCGAGAGGTAGGTGATGAACGCGGCGTCCGCCATGCCCTCGGCGAAGGCCTCGGTGGCGACCGTCGCGTAGAGCACATGATGCTCGCCGGCCGACACGGCGAGCCAGAGATACATCGCCATCGCCACGGTCTGCACCCAGCCGGTGAGCAGCAAGGCCCGCCCGACGCCGAGCCGGGCGACCAGCCAGCCGCCGAGGGCGGTGCCGGCGAAGGTGGCGGGCAGCGAGAACCAGGAGCTCGAGATCGCGATCGCCGTCCGGTCGAAGCCGAGCGCATGGTAGAACGGCGCGTTCATCACCCCGGCCATCGCCTCGCCGAGCTTGAACAGGGCGATGAAGGCGATGATCGTGAGGGCCCCCGGCCGGGTGAGGAATTCCTGGAGCGGCTCGATCACCGCCAGCCGCAGCCGCGCCGCGAACCGCCCCGGCGGGCGTATCGGCGCGTCCACACGGGGCTCGGGGGCGATCAGCGTGATGAGCGGCCCGACCGCCACCAGGGCCGCGACGATCAGCAAGGCACCGTGCCAGCCGACCAGGTCGGCACCCTTGATGGCACCGGCGCCGGAGATCAGCAGCGCGGTACGATAGCCCCACACATAGGCCGCCATCGCCCCACCTTGCAGCCGCGCCGGGTAGCTCTCGATGCGCCAGGCGTCGACGAGGATGTCCTGGCTGGCCGACAGGAAGGCGACCAGCGCCGCCGCCGCGACCGCGAGCAGCGGGGCGGCGGCTGGGTTGGACAGCGCCAGCAGCACGCAGGCGACGACCAGCGCCGGCTGCACCGCCATCAGCCAGCCGCGCCGCCGCCCCAGCCGCGCGAGCCAGCCGGGCGGCCGCGTCTGGTCGAGCACCGGCGCCCAGAGGAATTTCAGCGTGTAGGCGAGGCCGATATTGGCGGTGAGCCCGATGGCGGCGAGCGACACCCCGCCCTCCGACAGCCAAAGCCGGAAGGTGAAGCCTGACAGCGGCAACGGCAGCCCGGCCGCGAAGCCATAGGCCGCCATCACCCAGAGGCGCGGATACGACATCGCCCCTTCCTCGCCCGGCCCACGGCGATTCGGCAATGGACCTCGGCCGGCGCGCACGGTCTACGATCCCGCCGCTCGGGATTCCCGGACCGATTTGGTCTCCCTAGGCAGAACCCGAAAGCCGCGGACCGTTTCCGCCATGTTCTTCAGGGAGAGTTCGCCCACATCCTCGAACGACAGCGTGGGATCGCGAACGGAGGCGGAGACCGCGTGTGAGACGAGGATGCCGCCCGGTTCGGCCAAGGCCTCCAGCCGCGCCGCGATGTTCACGCTATGGCCGAAAACGTCGTCAGGCTCCACGATCACATCGCCCAGGTTTATGCCCACCCGGAACTGCAGTGATCGGCCCCGACCTCGCCGGCCGTTCCAGGCGCGGATCGCACCCTGAAATTGCACCGCGCAGTGGACCGACGCGGTCGCGCTGGCGAATTCGGCCAGGAAGCCATCCCCGGTATTCTTGACCACCCGGGCGTCATATCGGGCGATGGCGGGCTCGATCACCTGGCGGAGGATCGCGGTGAAGCGGGCGTGCGTTCCCGCCTCGTCCTCGGCCATATGCCGGCTGTAGCCCGCGACGTCGGCGGCGAGAATGACTGCCAGCCTGGATTGG
>DATIMU010000029.1:0-5955 GCA_035475015.1 Acetobacteraceae bacterium | reverse complement strand
CTCGCGGGTGCGGGCGGTGATGACCAGATCGACGCCGTCGCGCGCCAGCGACATCGCGCAGGCCCGTCCCAACCCCTTGCTTGCCGCGCAGACGATCGCCTTGCGGCCGCGAATGCCCAGATCCATGTCGGTTCCCTTTCTGTCAGGCGGCGATCTGTTGCAGTCTCTCGCGCATCGCGTCCGGGATCGGCCGGGGGCGCTGCGTCGCGGCGTCGACCAGGACGTGGATGAACACGCCCTCGGCCGCCGCGATCTCCTCGTCCTCGCGGAACACCGCGATCTCGTAGCGGATCGAGCTGCCGCCGATATGCGCGACGCGCAACCCCACGGTGAGGCGGTCCGGGAAGGACACCGAGCTATGGTAGCGGCAATGCACCTCCGCCACCACGCAGCGCAAGGGCCCGTCCAGCAGGTCGATACCGCAATGCGTCATCTCGAAATACGTCACCGCCGTGTCGAAGTAGGAGAAATAGTTGGCATTGTTGACGTGGCGGAAGGCGTCGTTGTCCATCCAGCGGGTGGTCAGGGCGTGGAAGTGACGGTATTCGGCGCGCGTTCCGGGCGGGGTTCGGCTCATCGCTCTCGCTTGTCGGGTTTCGATTCAGGTCTGCTGGCGTGGCCGACTACAGCGTGTTTGCCCCGCTTCGTCCACCGCTTAACCACGGCCGTGCGATTGGACAGGGTACCCGGTGCGCGCTAGATGCCCCCGCTTTCCGGCCGGAGACGCATCTTGCCCCATCTGCCCCGCTTTCTTCTCGCGACGACCCTGCTTGCCCTCGCTCCAGCACTGGCCGAGGCACACGCCATCCTGGTGGAGAGCGAGCCGTCCGCAGGCGGCACAGCTCCGGCGGGGAAGGTCGCGATGGAGTTCCGCTTCAACAGCCGCATCGATGCCGGCCGCTCGCGCCTGACGCTCACCGCGCCCGATCACAGCCAGTCGGTCCTGCCGATCGCGCCCGAGGACGGCCCCCCCGACATCCTGCGGGCCAACGCCACGCTGACCCCGGGCGCCTACGTGGTGCGCTGGCAGGTGCTGGCGATCGACGGCCACATCACTCGCGGCGACGTGCCCTTCACCGTCACCGGGAAGTAGCGCGTGAGCCTGCTGGTCGATCTGTTCGGCTATCTCAGCATCGTCCTGCACGGGCTGACCATCGTCGCGCAGTCGATGACCTTGGGCGGGGTGCTGTTCCTCGCCTTGCTCGCGCGCCCGCTGCAGCGCCCGCTCGGATCGCCGGGTGACGCGATCATGCAAGGCTGCGTGCGGATCACCGCCTGGAGCGCGCTCGGGCTCGTGCTGTGCGAGGCCGCCACAGTCGCCCTGCAGGCGGCCGTGCTGATCGGCACGGTCGACCTGTCGGTGCTCGACATCCTGGGCGCCAATTTCGCGATCGCCGGGATGGTCAAGACGGCGATGGCGGCGCTGATCGGGCTCGCCCTCGTCGCGCGCGGCACGCGAGCGCCGGTTTCGTTGCTGCTGATCCTGGGTGCCGTCGAACTGGCCGCCGCGACGCTGACCACGCACGCCGCGGCGCGGCTCGACGATCGCGCGATCCTGCTCCTGGTCGCCGGGCTGCACCAGCTTGGCGCCGCGATCTGGGTCGGCGGGCTGCCCTGCTTCCTGCTGGCGCTGGCGCGGGTGAGCGACGGCGCGGCATGGCGGCTGGTCGGCGCGCGCTTCTCGCGCATGTCGATGACCGGGGTTGCCTGCATCCTGGCGAGCGGCATCGTGATGAGCCTCTACTACGTCGGCAGCTGGGAGGGCTTCTACGGCACCGCCTATGGCGTGATGGTGGGCGCTAAGATTGCCATGTTCCTCATGCTGCTCGGGCTCGGCGGGATGAACTTTCTCCTCGTCGAGCGGCTGCGCGGCAACCCGGCGACGCCGGTGAACCGGCTCAAGCGATTTGCCGAGGTGGAGGTCGGCATCGGCTTCACCATCTTCTTCGCCGCCGCCTCGCTCACCTCCGTCCCGCCCGCGGTGGACCTCACGCAGGACCGGGTGAGCTTTCACGAGATCGTCGAACGCAACACGCCGGTCTGGCCGCGCCTCGCCTCGCCCGACCACGACGTGCTGGCGCTGCCCGCGCTGCAGGCGCAGCTCGACCAACAAGCGAAGAAGTCGCACACGCATGAGGCGGAAGCGTTCACACCGGGCGCGGGCGAGCTCGCGCCGCGCAACGCCGCCGACATCGCGTGGTCCGAGTACAACCATCATTGGGCGGGGATTTTCGTCCTGGCGATCGGCCTGCTCGCGCTGCTCAACCAGGCCGGGCTGCGCTGGGCGCGGCACTGGCCGCTGCTGTTCCTCGGGCTCGCCGGCTTCCTGTTCGTGCGTTCGGACCCGGAGAACTGGCCGCTCGGCCATATCGGGCTGATCGAAAGCTTGCGGGATGTCGAGGTGTTGCAGCATCGCGTGTTCGTGCTGCTGCTGATTGCCTTCGCGCTGTTCGAGTGGCGCGTGCGCGTGAGCGCCCGTCCGCGCCCGCTGGCGTCGCTGGTGTTCCCGCTAATCTGCGCCGGCGGCGGCGCGCTGCTGCTCACCCACAGCCACGCCATCGCCAACATCAAGGACGCGCTGCTGATCGAGTTGACGCATACGCCGCTCGCCCTGTGCGCCGTGCTCGCCGGCTGGTCGCGCTGGCTGGAGCTGCGGCTCGGTCCGCCGGGCAACCGGATCGCCGGGTGGGTGTGGCCGGTTTGTTTGCTGCTGGTCGGGTTACTGCTGCTCAACTACCGGGAGGCTTGAAGCGGCGGAAATCATTCCACCGTCTCATGGCGACTCGGCGGCGCGGCGATCCATGCCGGCGGCCTTTCGGTCCGCCGCGAGCCGCTCGCTGTAGCGGTCGGTGAGATAATCCGTGCGGTCGCGGAGGAGCCAGGTGAAGCGCACCAGCTCCTCCATCACGTCGACGACCCGCTCGTAGTACGGGCCGGGCCGCATCCGGCCGGCCTCGTCGAACTGCTCATAGACCTTGGGCACGCTGGACTGGTTGGGGATCGTGAACATCCGCATCCAGCGGCCGAGCAGGCGCAGCGTGTTCACCGCGTTGAAGCTCTGCGAGCCGCCGTTGATCTGCATGACGGCCAGCGTCCGCCCTTGGGTCGGCCGCACCCTGCCGATCGAGAGGGGAATCCAGTCGATCTGGTTCTTGAAGACGCCGGTGATCGCGCCGTGCCGCTCGGGGCTGCACCAGACCTGCCCTTCCGACCATACCGAGAGAGCACGCAGTTCTTCGACCTTCGGGTGATCGGGGCCGGTGCTGTTCGCCACCGGCAGGCCGTGAGGGTCGAAGATGCGGGTCTCCGCGCCGAGCGCGCAGAGCAGGCGCGCCGCCTCCTCGATCATGCGCCGCGAGTAGGATTCCGGCCGCAAGCTGCCGTAGAGCAGCAGGATGCGTGGCGCGTGCCGGGCACGCACGGCCGGCTCCAGCCGCTCGAGATCGACCCGTTGGAGGTAGGCGGACTGCAACGCAGGCAGCGAGCCGCCATCAGGAAGGTCCGAGGCCATGCCCGCCTCTCGGGGCCGCTCAGTTCGGCTGGACCGGTTGGCGCCGCCGCTCGGCGGCCGCGACGGTGTTCTCCAGCAGACAGGCAATGGTCATGGGCCCGACGCCGCCGGGGACCGGGGTGATCGCGCCGGCGACGCGCACCGCCTCGTCGAAGGCGACGTCGCCCGCCAGCTTACCGTCGGGCTTGCGGTTGACCCCGACGTCAACGACGGTGGCGCCCTTCCCGATCCAGTCGCCGCGCACCATCGCCAGCTTGCCCACGGCAGCGACCAGCACATCGGCGCGGCGGCACTCGGCGGCGAGATCGCGGGTGCGGGAGTGGGCGATGGTCACGGTGGCGTTGGCGGCGAGCAGCAGGGCGGCCATCGGCTTGCCGACGATCGCCGAGCGGCCCACCACCAGCGCCCGCGCGCCGGTGAGCGGCACGTCGGCGGCGGCGAGCAGCTTCATGATGCCGAGCGGCGTGCAGGGCACCAGGGTCGGCACCCCGTCGGCGAGCCGGCCGACATTGATCGGATGAAAGCCGTCCACGTCCTTGGCGGGGTCGATCGCCTCGATCACCGCCTGCTGGCTGATCTGCGGCGGCAACGGCAACTGCACGAGGATGCCATCCACCGCCGGATCGGCATTGAGCCGTGCGACGATGGTAAGCAACTCGGCCTGCGTGGTGTCGGCGGGCAGCCGGATCGACTCCGTGGTGAGCCCGGCCTCGGTCGCCGCGCGGTTCTTGCTCCGCACGTAGACGCTGCTGGCCGGGTCGGCGCCGACCAGCACAACCGAGAGCCCCGGTCTGTAGCCGAGCCCGGCGACCCGGCTCGCGACCCGGGCGCGGAGTTCGGCGGCAATCGTCCGCCCGTCGATGATGCGTGCGCTCATAGGGCGGACAACCTAACGGAAAGCAGCGAGGGGTCGCCGGCGACGTGGAGCAATTTTTCGCGGCTCGCGGCCCCGGCGGCGAGCGTGACGGCGGAAGCAGGCACGCCGAGCGCACGGGCGAGCGCGGCGCAGGCGGCGCGGTTGGCTCGGCCATCCTCGGCCGCCTCGCTCACCCCGATCCGCAGCCGCGCGCCATCGGCGGTGGGCGCGATGCCGCCGATGCCGGGGCGGCGCGATTTCGGCTGCACCTTCACCGCGACGCTCACGCCGCCTTCGACGGCGCGCCAGAAGCCCGCGTCCGACCCGGCGCGGACCATGCCCTCAGCTCAGGAAAAGCTGCCAACTCCCGAACAGGATTCCCCGTTCGAGCGCCGTGACGAGCGGGACGATGATGAACTGGATCAGCAGCAGCGCGATCATTGGGCTGAGATCGATGCCGCCGAAATTCGGCATGATGTTGCGGATCGGGCGCAGCGCCGGCTCCGTCACCCGGTAGAGGAAGTCGCCGATCGACCAGACCAGCCGGTTGCGCGTGTCGAGCACGCCGAACGCGGTCAACATGCTGAACACCGCCGCCAGGATGATCGCCCAGAAATACAGGCGGATCAGCACGAAAATCAGTTCGAACAACGCCGAGATCACCAGCCGGCCTCCTTGGGTGGGCGGAAGCTAGCGGCGGGGCAGACGCTCCGCAACTGCCCCGCAAGGCGCGCTTGACACTGGGGGGCGCCATCAGCATTGTCCGCCGCCGAACGGGACGGGGCTGTAGCTCAGTTGGGAGAGCGCCTCGTTCGCAATGAGGAGGTCAGCGGTTCGATCCCGCTCAGCTCCACCAGCCGTCCCGTCGCCGAGCCGCCCAGGCCTCAACGGCGTCGGCGCCGCAACCGGCTGACGACCAGCCACGCCGCCCCGAGCACGATCGCCCCCACCACCACCGCGTCCATGCTGTGCAGCACGGCACGCAGGCGCGGGTCCGTCTCCCATCGCTGGCCGAGCTCGTAGCCGACATAGGCGAGGGCGAAGCACCACGGCCAGGAACCGACGAAGGTGTAGAACTGGAACGGCACCTGCCGCATCCGCGCCATGCCGGCGGGCAGCGAGATGAAGGTGCGGACCACCGGCAGCAGCCGGGCTATGAACACCGCCGCGCTGCCGAACCAGGCGAAGAAGCGCTCGGCGCGCTGCAAATCCTCGGCGCTTAGCAGCACGTATCGCCCCCAGCGTTCCACGAAGGGCCGGCCGCCATAGACGCCGACGGCGTAGGCCACCGTCGAGCCAATGTTGCAGCCGATCGCGCCGGCGGTCGCGGCGAGGGGCAGCGAGAAGCGCCCGGTCGAGGCGATATACCCGGCGAACGGCATGATGATCTCGGAGGGCAGCGGGATGCAGGCCGATTCGATCGCCATGAGCCCCGCTACCCCGGCATAGCCGGCCGCCGAGACCACCGAGACGATCCAGGCGGCGACGCTGGCGATCAGGTTTTCGAGCATGAGAGTTCCTGGCAGGTCGGCTCACCCGATTCAAGCGTGGATCCAGCCGGGGCGTGGATCCAGCGGGGCGCGGATCA
>DATIMU010000028.1:0-4205 GCA_035475015.1 Acetobacteraceae bacterium | reverse complement strand
AGGAACGTCACGATCGTCGTGCCGGTGTTGATGACGAGCTGCCAGGTGTCGGAGAAGTGGAACAGCGGACCAGTCAGCGCCCAGACGATGACCAGCACGACACATATCGCGAACGTCATCGGCCGACCGGTCGCGTGCGCCACCTTGGTCGCGAAATCGGTGAACTTCTTGGCCAACGACATGGCTACTCCTCCAGACGGGCCGCGCCGGTCACGCCGGGGGCCGGTGGCTTGACCCTCTGCGGTGCTTCGGCCAGCCTCATACGGGAACAACAAAGGCGGGAAGTCGCGCGCGGGTTCCCTCCGTCGTTGCATTTCCGTCGTGCAAGCAGGGATCGGCGAGCATGAAGGCTGTCCTCTGTCGCGCGTTCGGCGCCCCCGAGACACTGAGCTTCGAGGAGGTGCCGAGCCAGCCGGTCGGTCCCGGCCAGGTCCGCATCCACATTCGCGCCTGTGGGCTGAACTTCGCCGACACCCTCATGGTCGCCGGCCAGTACCAGGTGAAGCCGCCGTTCCCCTTCAGCCCCGGCATCGAGATCGCCGGCGAGATCGCCGAGATCGGGCCGGGCGTCGGCTCGCTGCGGCCCGGGATGCGCGTCGTCTCCTACCTGCGCGCCGCCGGCGGGTTCGCCGAGGAGCTGGTGGTCAGCGACGCGCTGGTCGTGCCGATCCCCGACGCGATGGATTTCGTCACCGCTGCCGCCTTCCCCGTCACCTACGGCACCTCGCATTTCGCGCTGACCCATCGTGGCCACCTCCAGGCCGGCGAGACGCTCTTGGTCCTGGGTGCCGCCGGCGGCGTCGGGCTGACGGCGGTGGAGATCGGCAAGCATCTCGGCGCCCGGGTGATCGCCGCCGCCGGCGGTGCCGAGAAATGCGCCGTCACGCGGGAGTATGGCGCGGACGAGGTGATCGACTACCGCACCGAGAGCATCCGGGACCGCGTGCGCGCGCTGACCGGCGGCGCGGGCGTCGACGTCGTCTACGACCCGGTGGGCGGCGACGCCTTCGACCAGGCCTTGCGAGCCGTGAACTGGGAGGCGCGAATGCTCATCGTCGGCTTCGCCTCCGGCCGCGTCCCCGCGATTCCGGCCAATCTCGTGCTGGTCAAGAACGTCTCGATCATCGGCGTCGTCTGGGGCGCGCAATCCGAGCGCGACCCGGCCTTCTCGGCCGGCAAGCTGCGCGAGCTGCTGCGCTGGTGGGAGCAGGGCAAGCTACGCCCCCGCGTCGCCACGACCTTCCCGCTGCAAGACGTGGCCGAGGCGATGCGCGCGCTGCTGTCGCGGGCGCACGCCGGCAAGATCGTGCTGACCGTCTAAGACGGCTTCAGGATGAGCATCCTCACGTCCCCATCATCGTCATTGCCGGGCTTGACCCGGCAATCGATCGCGACACACGCAAGAGAGCGGACTGTGGCACCTGATGGCCGGATCGAGTCCGGCCATGACGATGTCGACATGGATTCAGCCGACCTGAACCGCAATAGCTCCAGGAGGAACCAGCCTTGGACCTGCAACTGCACGGCAAGCGGGTGCTCGTCACCGGCGCGAGCAAGGGGATCGGCCGCGCCGTCGCCGAGGTGCTCGCTCGCGAGGGCTGCCACCTCGACCTGGTCAGCCGCACGGCCGCACCGCTGGAAGACTTCGCCGCCGCGCTGCGCGCCGGGCATCAAGGCACCGACATCCGCGCCCTGGCCGCCGACCTCTCAATCGCGGACGAGCGCGCGCGGGTCGCCGAGCTGTGCGCCAATGTCGACATCCTGGTGAACAACGCCGGCGCCAATCCCGGCGGCAACCTGCTCGACACGCCGGACGGCACTTGGCGCTCGGGGTGGGAGCTGAAGGTGTTCGGCTACGTCGACCTCACCCGCGCGCTGTATCGCTCGATGAAGGCGAGCGGCGGCGGCGTGATCGTCAACGTGATCGGGGCGGCGGGCGAGCGGCCGCGCGCCGACTACGTGATCGGCTCGACCGGCAATGCCGCGCTGATGGCCTTCACCCGCGCGGTCGGCGGCCGTTCGGCGGATGACGGCATCCGCGTCGTCGCGGTGAACCCAGCACTCACCGCGACGACGCGGGCGGAGACCATGCTGCGCAGCTGGGCGCTGCAACGCTGGGGCGACGAGGCGCGCTGGCGCGAGCTCGAAGCCGAGATGAACCTGCCCTTCGGCCGCATGGCGACCGCCGGCGAGGTGGCGGACCTGGTGGCATTCCTCGCCTCGCCGCGCGCCGGTTACATCAGCGGCACGGTGGTCACGATCGACGGCGGGGCCAGCAACCGGAATGACTGAGCGCGTATGAGCCTCGCGCTGCAGCTCCTGGTCAACGGCCTCGTTTCGGGCGGGCTGCTCGGCGTCGCGGCGCTCGGCGTGGCGCTGATCTTCGGCGTGATGCGCGTGGTCAACTTCGCGCATGGCGAGTTTATTACCCTTGGCGCCTACGCCACCTGGCTGCTGGTCTCGCAGCTGCACCTCTCGCCGCTGGTCGGGCTGCCGGTCGCCTTCGTGCTTGGCGGGCTGGTGGGCGTCGTCGTCCAGGCGGTGGTGCTCTCGCGCGTCACCGGGCGGCCGGAGCTCGACGTGCTGATGGTCACGTACGCCCTGTCGGTGCTCGGCCTCGGCCTGTTCGCGCAAGGCTTCGGCGGTGATTTCCGCAGCTACGCCGAGGGGCCGCGCGGCAATCTCGACATCGCCGGCGCGATCATCGGCTGGCGCAGCCTCACCGTGCTGCTCGCCTGCGTCGCGATGAGCGGCGCCACGCTGCTGGTGATCCAGCGCACCCGCCTCGGCCTCGGCCTGCGCGCCCTGGCGCAGAACCGCGATTCCGCGGCGACCTGCGGCATCAACGTCATCAGCGCCGAACGCCTCGCCTTCGGCCTCGCCTCCGGCCTCGCCGCCGCCGCCGGGTGCCTGGTCAGCATGATCGGCACCACCACGCCCAATGTCGGGCACGACCTCGTGCTCGACGCCTTCGTGGTGGTGATCCTGGGCGGCATGGGCAGCATCAGCGGCGCGCTGGTTGGCGCGCTGGCGCTCGGGCTAGTGCAGAGCGTGGTCGGCTACGCGCTCGACGATTCATGGTCGCGCATGGTCGCCTACCTGCTGCTCTACCTCATCATCCTGCTGCGCCCGCAAGGATTGTTCGGCCGGGCGGCGGCATGAGCGACGCGATGATCGCGCGGGCCGCGCCCCGCACCGCCCGACGCGCCGACACGCTGGGGCTGGTGGTCGCGACGATCGCACTGGCCGGGCTGGGCATCGCGCTGCCCGCGCTTGGCGTATCCGGTTACGTCCGCACGTTGGTCTATTACGGCGCGTTCTATCTCGCACTCGGCCAGGCGTGGAACATCATGTCCGGCCTGACCGGTTATTTGTCGTTTGCGCACGGCGCGCTATCGGGCATCGGCGCCTATGGTCTGGTGATCGCGATGAACGCCGATTGGCCGATGGGCGCCTCGCTCGCGGCGGCCGGCGGCGCGGCGGTGCTCGCCTCCTTGGTGATCGGCGCCACCAGCCTGCGATTGCGCGGTGCCGCGTTCACCTTCGCCACGCTGTTCTTCCAGGAACTGATGCTGCTCGCCGTGCGCAAGCTGCCCTTCGCCGGCGGCCCGGGCGGCCTCGTTCTGGAACAGATCCTGCCCGAGTGGATCGCCTATGTCGGCATGATCCTGCTCGCCGCCGTCGCGACCATCGGCTTCGCGCTGATCCGGCGCAGCCGCCTCGGCATCCGCGTGCTGGCGATCAAGGGCGACGAGGACGCAGCGGCCTCCGTCGGCATCGCGGCAACGCGGCTCAAGCTGATCCTGTTCTGCGTCAGCGCGCTGGTCGCCGGATTGGCCGGCGCGGTGCACGCGCTATTCACCGCCTCGCTCTACCCGGATGTGGCGTTCTCCGTGGATTTGTCGCTGATCGCCCTCGCCGTGCCGCTAATCGGCGGAGTGGCGACCGCGAGCGGCCCGGCGCTTGGCGCGCTGCTCTATGTCGGACTGCGCGAGCTACTGCAGTTGTTCGCGCCGTCGGCCCATCTCACCATTCTCGGCCTGCTGCTGCTCGCGGTGGTGCTGTTCATGCGCGACGGCATCGGCCCGACGCTCGCACGCTTGCTGCGGTGGGCGCGATGACGGCGGTGCTGCAAGCGCGCGGCATTGCCAAGCGGTTCGGGGGCGTGATCGCCGTGCGCGGCGTTGATCTCGCGGTGAATGAGG